>JBAVVQ010000531.1:0-3263 GCA_049697375.1 Rhodomicrobium sp. | reverse complement strand
GATGTGTGTGCGCAGACCAGCTGAAACCAACTGCTTGACGATGAAACGGCA
The DNA here is from genome assembly GCA_049697375.1 of Rhodomicrobium sp. Classification (GTDB taxonomy): domain Bacteria; phylum Pseudomonadota; class Alphaproteobacteria; order Rhizobiales; family Rhodomicrobiaceae; genus Rhodomicrobium. The sequence goes on along the minus strand of JBAVVQ010000531.1, from coordinate 3,212 downwards.
GCACACCCCGAACACCGGCAGCAATGCGAGCCTTTCCGCCCGAGTGCTGGAAAACTCAAGCTACGTCGCGCGCCTGCTATTCAAACTGATCGGCCGCATCATTGCGCGCACGGTCCAGGTCCTGTTTGCGCTGTTTGTCGTTGTTCTTCACCCGCAGTTCAAATGGCTGGCCGGGGTCATTGCGCAATCGAGCCTCGTCCAGAACTACCTCAAGCCAAGCCTGCAAGGGCTCACCACCCATGTCTACGAGCCGTATTTCGTTTACCTGAAAGAATTGCCGCCTTATTGGGCGACATTCAGCATTGCTGTGCCGCTCGCGGTCCTTGAGCCTGCCAAGTTTGTCGCCACGATCATGATCGCGCAGCACCCAAGGATGGGCGCTCTCCTCTGGCTGTTTCTGCAAGGCGTGAGCTTCATTCTGATCGACAAGACGTGGATTGCCGTTCGCCCGCAAAGCCGGAAAGTCCGGATCGTCGCCCGCATTCACGCCTGGCTATGGCTGAACGTCGAATACGGAAAACACTGGATCAGGACCTCGTCCATCTACAAAATGGCGCTACGCTGGAAGGAGACGGCGCGCCGTCAGGTCCGCGTGTTTTTCGGACAATTCGCACAACGCCGCCGCAGGACGAGGATTAGGTAGCGCTCCCTTCTCAAAGGAGCCCGTGAGATCGAGCGAGATCCGAAAGCGGACGGAGCGGCCGCGGCCCGACATGGGTGATCACTTCAGACGCTGCAAGGTTGCCAAGGCGCGCGCAAGCCTCGAGATCGCGTCCGGTCCCGAGGCCGAACATGAAACCGGCCGCATAAAGATCGCCGGCCCCTGTCGCGTCCACGAGTTTCGGAACCGGCATGGCCGGAACCTTGACCGAGCAATCGCCCTGCAAAATGACCGAGCCCTTTTCACTGCGCGTGATGGCGGCCAGATCGCATTCGGTCCTGAGGGCTGCGCAGGCCTCGTCGAAGGACGCGCCTGGGTATAAAGACCGAAGTTCTTTCTCGTTGGCGAATACGATATCGACGCGATCGCGGATGAAGCTGCGAAACGCTTCGCGATGCCGATCGACGCAGAACGGATCGGAGAGCGTGAAGGCGACCTTGGCGCCATTGCCGCGCGCGAAATCCGCCGCTCTGAAAAAGGCTTTGCGCGCCGCCTCGGGATCGAAGAGATAGCCTTCCAGGTAGACGATTTGCGCGGATTGGATGGCGTCGTGGTCGAGGTCGGCTTCGGCGAATTCCGCAGCCGCGCCAAGGTTTGTATTCATAGTGCGCTCGCCATCCGGCGTGACGAGGACCAGGCAGCGTCCGGTGGGGCTTTCGCTGTCGCGTTTGCCGCGATGAAAAGACACGCCGATAGACCGGATGTCGTGGGCGAAGACGCTCGCAAACTGATCGCGGCCCACCTTGCCCGCAAACCCCGCCCGCCCTCCAAGCGAGGCGATGCCGGCGCAGGTGTTCGCGGCCGAGCCGCCGGATGTTTCGACGGCCGGCCCCATTTTCTCATAAAGGGCGGCGGCTTCCTCGGCCGAAGTCAGGCGCATGGCGCCCTTCACAAGCGAGAACTCGGCGAGCAGCGATTCCTCGCAAGGGGCGATGATATCGACCAGCGCATGGCCGATTCCGAGGACTTGAAGAGTCTTGGTCATGGTGGTGCGGGCTTTCGTTTCAGTTGGCGCGGCTCTTGCCGCTTTCGGTCGGTGGTGGGGTCTTCGGTTCGAACTTGCACAGATCCGCAATGATGCAACGCCAGCATTCAGGCTTTTTCGCCTTGCAGACGTAGCGGCCGTGCAGGATAAGCCAGTGATGAACGTTGTGAATAAACTCAGGCGCGGCAATTCGTTCCAGGCCAAGCTCAACCTGAGAAGGATTCTTCCCCGGCGCGAGGCCGGTTCGGTTGGCCACGCGGAAGATATGCGTATCCACCGCGATTGTCGGTTCACCGAAAGCGACATTCAGGACGACATTCGCGGATTTCCGTCCGACCCCCGGAAGTTTCTCCAGAGCTTCGCGGTCTTGCGGAACCTTCCCTCCATGCTCTTCGACCAGCGCCTTCGACAGAGCAATGACGTTCTTGGCCTTTGTGTTGAAAAGACCAATGGTCTTGATGGCGTCGCGGAGCTTGTCCTCGCCAAGGATCACCATCTTTTGAGGCGTGTCCGCCAGCTTGAATAAGGTCTTCGTCGCCTTGTTCACCCCTGCATCCGTCGCCTGGGCCGATAGCACCACAGCAACCAGCAGCGTGAAGGGGTTTAAGTGTTCAAGCTCTGTCTCGGGATGCGGCATCGCCGCCGCGAAACGCGAAAAAACCTCGTGGATTTCGGCCGGCGTCAGTTTTGAAGCGCCGCCCTCTCCCTTGGCTTTTGCAGAGACAGGCCGCACCTTCGCTTTGGCCTTTTTTGCGGCGCTGGCAACGACTGGCTTTTCCATGGTTTGCCGGGTTGATAGAGTTTACCAAATGCAAAACGGTGTTTCGGGCAGCAGCACATCAGCGGGCGAAGGAATGCCCTCGTCCGCTCTGTTTTCCGCGACCTTGCTGCCTCATCGTTCTCTGTCGCGCAAGGGCTTTGTCGTGCTCATGGTTACGATTGCAGGGGCCAGTTCCACGGCCGGGCTTGCATTTGCCCTCAGAGGAGCTTGGCCTGTAGCGGTGTTTTGCGGGCTTGCCGTCGGTCTTGTCTATCTGGCCTTTCGGCTGAACTATCATGCGGCGCGGCTCTCGGAAAGGATCATCCTGTCCAGCGCGGAGCTGCGGGTGACGCGCCTTCACCCTTCGGGACGAGCGGAGAGCTGGAGCTTCAATCCCTACTGGGTGAGGTTCCAGCATGAACGCCGCGACTTCGCCGCCGACGAGCTTTCATTGGCGAGCCACGGCCGCAAGCTCGTCTTTGGCGCCTTCCTCTCGGACATCGAGAAGGATAGCTTAGCGGCCGCTCTGAGCGCCGCTCTCTTACGGCAGAAACGCTAGTACAGCACCCCTCCACACCATGCTTATGCCGTCAGCGTCGCCTTCGAAGCCGCTGAGCCGTCGGCATTCAGCCGGTACAAATAAGGCTCCCCCGTGGGCAGGTTGAGCTTCAGGATCGCTTCAGTCGACAATTTGTCGAGCTGCATGATGAGCGCCCGGGGCGAGTTGCCGTGCGCCGAGATAAGCACATTCTTTCCAGCCAGAACCTGAGGCAGGATCGTGCTCTCATAATAGGGAAGGACGCGCG
>JBAVVQ010000530.1:0-1663 GCA_049697375.1 Rhodomicrobium sp. | reverse complement strand
GCCGCCTCGACGGCCGCGTCGCGTTTGGCAGGCGCGTCTCCGGTCAAAGCGTCTGGCTGGAGCGCATCGCCGAAAGCCGCATGATGATCGACCAGGCGCGGCTTTTGACGCTGAAGGCCGCGCATATGATGGACACGGTCGGCAACAAGGCGGCGCGCGCCGAGATCGCGATGATCAAGGTCGTCGCGCCGAACATGGCCTGCAAGGTGATCGACTGGGCGATCCAGGCGCATGGCGGCGCGGGCATTTGCGACGATTTCGGGCTGCCTTACGATTATGCCTCGATCCGCAGCTTGCGCATCGCGGACGGGCCGGATGAGGTGCACCGCAACCAGATCGCGAAGCTCGAATTGCGCAAATATCGCAATCCGGGCGAAGGCAGGCGCTCTTAAGCAAGCGCCGCCGACCCAGCGGCGCCCCGGCTCGCTCCTCGCGCCGTTGATGCACGACGACGAATAGCGCTTGGGGTCGCAATGAGACATTCAAGAAACTGGAACTAAATGGTAAACTACCCCAATAAGCGGGAAATCGAATTGTCGCTCCCCAGCCATGCACCCGAGCCAGGGCTACAGGCTCTTACCCGTGGCTGCTATAGCCGACAGGTGGCCGATACCGGATTGCACGGAACTCGCCCGCAGCATGGCCGCCTGTCCCTCATTGGCTGTAAGCAGTGTCGTCGTTTGCAGGGACGTGTAGCGCCTGCGCCAGTAGGCATCGCCGCGCACGACGCACAACTCTCGTTGTTCGGGAACTCGACGATGCTAAGGTCGCCGAAAGCGAAAAAGAATTTGATGCATTCGGCCATGGAAGGCTTCAACCGCCTTACGCAATTCCGCTGAGCGGTCCTGAGGCGTCTTTATCATCGCCTGGATAGCCGGGTCCTTGTACCTCCATTGAAAAAGATAATCATCAGATCCTCCCTTTGCGAGACTGCGCGACGCGAACTCGAAGACGCACAGCTCGCACTGTCGAAGACGGCGATCAGCTTAGCTTACCTTCTCGAGTGGACTCAACGCGCGCATCTGAGGTATAACTAGTAATTCTTAGATGTTGTATCTACTCGCTTCATAATAAGCCTAAGAGGAGGAGCTGACTCGGTATTATGGACTGAACCGAGGTTCCATCTTGGGCTCGACCCCGGTTCGGGTTCTCGTCAGGCGAAGCTGCCACGAAGTGGTCCCGCATGGAGGCGTCTCGCTGCTGAGGACGGGGGCGACGCCGGTGCGCGGCGGCTCGCCAAGGAGGCAAATGGCCGTAGACGCGGAACATAATGCGTCAGCAATCATAGGTTTATTTTGTCGCCCACCGAACCGAGTGTGATGCTCTGCCTGAAGTCAGGTGGTTGGCCGTGGCAGGTGTTGCGGTCGGCGGGGCAGCTGGCCGTTCTCCATTTCGCCTATGGACAGGGAAATGTCGAAACAGTCAGAGTCGGCCATTTCGCACGGAGGAATGCATGAACTTACGGGAGTGCCACGCGGTGGTGACCGGCGCCGCATCCGGTCTCGGCGCAGAAACCGCCCGCCATCTCGCCAAGGCCGGCGCCAAGGTCACCGCCATCGACATCGATGCGGTGCGTGTCGGTGTGGTCGGCGATGCCATCGGCGGGCTGGCCATACCCTGCGACGTCTCCGACACGGCGGCCGCCGAGGCGGCGTTCCAGAGG
>JBAVVQ010000529.1:0-3287 GCA_049697375.1 Rhodomicrobium sp. | reverse complement strand
CACAGCAGCCCCGTCATTCTCATCCTAGGCGATTCCTTCACGATAGCCTACTTCGCGCCAATGATCGCAGCAAGTGGAGGGCGTGCAATCTGGCTCCATCATCAAATTTGCGGATTCGACTGGCAGTGGATCGAGAAGTTCAAGCCCGATCAAGTCTGGTACATGCCAACGGAGCGCTACTTCCCGTGCGATGCAAATAGGCGTCCGGCTGGGTTGCCTGCAAGAGGTCTTGTCGCGCATGAAGCGCCCGTCGGGTTCCGACGGTGAAGCGGACAGAACCTGCTCATGTCGAGACTCACCGGGACCGACCCGCTAAGGAATAGCTCCAGGCGTTCGCGAACCCATGCATGTTTGCCTCATGGACGCCTTCCTCGCGATCGTCGTTATTGCGGCGAACGAAGCGCGCGGCGCGCATAGGCCGGACGCATACGCGCTCCAGCCCGCACGGCGCAAAGTTCTGCCGTCCGGGTAAACGGATCGTTTCTGGACGGGGCCGCGCCATGATGTTCATTGTTTTGTGGTTAACAGGACCGCCCCAGATTTATTTCCGGTCATGAGTTTGGTTAAAGAATGGTTCACACGGCGCGAAACGAGGAGCGCCGCGCCTTTGCTTTGAACGCGATTTTTCTTATCTAAAGCATTGAAATTATTATATTTTCTTAGTGACAAAATTGCCACATTAAATTCTAGTTAATGCTGGAATTTTTTTCTTTACTGGGACGCGCAAAAGTCCGTTAAATATATTTCGGCTTCGAAAATTAACGCGCATGCGCGGCCGAAATGGCTGCGGCGCAGGCGGCGGCGACGGTATCGCGACGGCATTTTCCTCATATTTATCAAGGGTTTGAGGGGGCTGGAGCCGCGTTAACCTGCCGGAAAGGCGATTTCGCCGAAGATCTTTCAGAAGAGGAAAACGGACGAAAGCGTCAGGGATAAATTGGACCAAAAGGGTCGAAGGGCTCTGAAACAGGGACGGACGGCAAAGGTGTTCGGTAAGGCCGGCGCATTGGCGAATGATATCGACCCCCGGTTCTATGAGCGCGGAGGCCGCCTCGATGTGGCGCGCGAGGCCTATCCGGATGCGCCGGCGCCGTGGATCGACCTTTCAACCGCCATCAGCCCCTGGAGCTATCCTGGTCCCGCCTTGTCCGGCGGCGATATGCGCCCCTATCCCGATGCGGGCGCCTTGCAGCGCCTGACGGCGGCGGCGAAGAAGGCCTATCGCGCGCCCGCAGTCGCGGACGCCGTTCCCGTGCCGGGCGTGACCGTGGGATTGAGCGTCCTGCCTTGGCTGTTCCGTGAGCCGAAGCGGGTCGCGGTCCTTGCGCCCGGGCATTCCGGCCATGCCGCGGCTTGGGAGGCGGCAGGGCATTCCGTATCGCATATCGCATCCCTGGACCGGGCCGGCAAGGCGGCCATCCTCATCGTGGTCAATCCCTGTCACGTCGATGGCCGCATCGTCCCGCCTGCCGATCTCGCGGCGGCGTTGCCGTCCCTGAAGCGGCGCGATGGGCTCTTGATTGTCGACGAGACCTTCGCCGACGCCGATCCAGGTCATTCGCTTCTCCCCGAAGTGATGCGCCTCGACTACACGCTCGTCCTGCGGTCTCTTGGCGAGTTCTATGGGGCGGGGGGTATCGGGCTTGGCTTTGCGATCACGTCCCATCCTATCGCGGGACGGCTCAGGTCGGCGCTCGGCGCATGGCCGGTTTCGGCGCAGGCGTTGGCGTTTGGGGAGGCTGCGCTTGCCGATGCCGTTTGGGCCCGGTCTCATCGTGAGAGGCTGAGGGAGGCCGCGAACGCGCTGGACGCCGTGCTTGAGGGCGCCGGGCTTCGCATTCTTGGCGACGCGGCGCTATTCCGGCTGGCTGGCTGCGCGGCTCCTGGCGAGATCTTCCGCCGCCTCGCATCGCAGGGCATCCTGGCGCGGCCTTTCAAGGATCGCAGCGCTTTACGTTTTGGACTGGCGAACGGCGAGGAAGAACGATCCCGCCTTCGCCATGCCCTTCAACTTGCTTGACGGTTTCTTCAGCCTATCGGGAGGCGCGCCATGCGTCCGCTTCAGGTTGCAGCCAGCCGCTCGTTTTTAGATTTTGATTTCCGCTTGAATACTTTCGGCATGTCTTCCCGAAAACGGAAAAGATCCGCGGGAATAAGTGGCAAGCTGAGCCGTTTTCCTGGAAAGCAGCATGTTGCCCCACAAAATGTGCTGCTAAAGAGGCGGCAGGCTCAGCGCATGCCGTCTCTTTTTGATTGCCTCTGGCGCTTGACCGGCCCGCCGCTGTGAGGGCAAAACTGCCGTCTCAAAGCGGAAGGAGATCGCCATGAATGCGCCAGCCTACGATCCGGACAACATTTTCGCGAAAATTCTGCGCAGGGAAGCGCCCTGTCACTTTGTCTGCGAGGATTCGGACACGTTCGTTTTCATGGATATCATGCCGCGGTCGGATGGCCACACGCTCGTAGTTCCAAAACATCCCGTTCGCAACATCCTGGACGCTCCGCAAAGCGTCCTCGCGCCGCTTATTTACATGACGCAGAAAGTGGCGATTGCGGCCAAGAAGGCTTTTGAGGCGGACGGGGTCACGGTGTCCCAGTTTTCCGAGTCTGCCGGGGGGCAGCTCGTGTTTCACCTCCATGTTCACGTGATCCCCCGTTATGAGGGCATCGCTTTCCGTTCCAGAGGCGTCATGGGCGACAACGCTCTGCTCGCGGCCCATGCAGAGAAGCTCAAGGCTGCGATGGCGTAGTTTTCTCGCATTTCCGTCATGGTTAGAAAAATCGGAGCCCGATAATCGAGCACACGAGCGTCGCGAGGAAGACAAAACGCGGGACGCTTGTTGGCTCATTGAAAAGCGCCACGCCTGCGAGCGGCGTGCCTGCAGCGCCGAATCAGGCGCCATCGTACTCAGCCCAGCAGTCGGGCGTCTCGAAGACTCGAACCGCAGCAAGGCTTGGGAGCGAACCCTTCACGCGATCCCAAATCCAGAGCGCGATGTTCTCTGCTGTCGGGTTCTCAAGGCCGGCGCTTTCGTTCAGGCAATAATGATCGAGTTGCTTGAGCAGGGGGCCGAAAGCGGCTTCGATGTCGAAAAAATCGACGAGAAAACCCGACTCAAGACCGACGGCGCCCTCGAGCTGCAGCTCGACGCGGTAGGAATGTCCGTGCAGACGGTGACACGGATGCGTCTCCTTAACTCGAGGGAGACGGTGCGCCGCCTCGAATCTGAACGCCTGCGTGATTTTCATGGGTGGGTAGTCCTTGATTGCCGGAAGCGCTCTTATAA
>JBAVVQ010000528.1:0-2419 GCA_049697375.1 Rhodomicrobium sp. | reverse complement strand
CGGCAACGGGCAGTGGAATATCCCGGCGCTTCGCGATCTCCTTGAGAATGTCCTTCCCGACAATGAAGCTTTTGACGATTTTGAAGTCGAGCATGAGTTCGAGAAGATCGGTCACCGTTCGATGGTGTTGAACGCGCGCCGTATCGATCACCTGGAGGTCATTCTTCTTGCGATTGAGGACATCACAGACCGGCGCCTTTTTGAGCGGCGGTTGCAGCTGAGCAATGAGAGGTTGAAGCGCGTTCTTGAGACCGAAGCCGTCGGCGTTCTTTTCTTCAACCAGGATGGGGGTGTTATCGACGCCAACGGCGTCTTCTTGAGGAATACAGGCTATACGCGGGCTGACATCGAAAGCGGAAAGCTCACTCGGCGGACAATGACCCCGCCTGAATGGATCGAACTCAGTGAGCGGCACTGGGAACAGCTGCGGGACACCGGTATTATTGGCCCTTATGAAAAGGAGTATTTTCTCAAAAACGGTTCCCGTTCCTGGATGCTGTTCAGCGGGCGCAGCCTTGAGGACGGAACGATTGTCGAATTCTGCTTCAACATCAACGATCTCAAGCAGGCAGAGAAGGCTCTGCGGGAAAGCGAGGAACGGTCGCGACTTGCCCAGGAAGCCGGGCATGTCGGCGTCTTTGACTGGAATCCCGAAAGCAACAGCGTGGTATGGACTCCTGAGCTTGAGAGCCTTTTCGGGCTTGAACGCGGCGCGTTTGGAAACCGCTATGAGAGTTGGGCGAGGTTGGTTTACCCGGAGGACCTTCCACGGCTTGAGGCGCTCTTGGAAGCGTGGCTCAAGTCGGCGCGGCCAGAGGAACAATGGGAATATCGCTTCGTGCGCCACGGCGAGCTGCGTTGGATGTCTGCTCGCGGTAAGGTATTTCGTGACAGCGCAGGCCGGCCTCAACGTGTGATTGGCACCAATCTCGACATTACAGTGCGGAAGCACCAGGAGGAACATGTTAATCTGCTGATGCGGGAGGTGAATCATCGCTCAAAGAACATACTCAGCCTTGTCCTCGCTATTGCGCGGCAAACCGCCTCCGCAGAGCCTCAAGATTTCTTAAGCCGTTTCGATGAGCGCGTTCGCGCGCTTGCCGCAAGCCAGGACCTCCTTATCAAGCAGGGATGGAAAGGTGCTGATCTCGAACAGCTGATCCGTTCGCAACTTGCGCATTTCAAAGACCTGATTGATGCGCGGATCATCCTGGCGGGGCCTCCCGTGACCATCAAGGCTGCCGCAGCTCAAGCTCTCGGCATGGCTCTCCATGAACTTGCGACCAACGCCGGCAAATATGGCGCCCTCTCGAATCAACATGGACGTGTCCATGTCGAGTGGGGTTTGGAAGAAGAGACGAGCGAGGACGTGTTTTTCATGTCATGGCGCGAGAGTGGCGGTCCGCCGGTCAAAGCCCCGAAGAAACAGGGCTTCGGTTCGACGGTGATTTGTCACATGGCGCAGGCGAGCCTGGACGCGAAGGTCGAGCTTGGATACGAAGAAGCGGGTCTCAGCTGGCAGCTGCGCTGCCCTCTCGATGAAGTTGCCCAAAGGGGCGGCAGCCCCGCGACATCGGCAATCCAGCTGGCTTGCGCGAGCGCTTGCAAGGCGCGGGTTCTGGTCGTCGAAGACGAAGCCCTCGCTGCGCTTGAGATCGAGGAAGTTCTGAAAGATGCAGGCTTTGTTGTCATCGGTCCCGCAAGGTCTACGCCCCAGGCGCTTGCCCTGCTGAAGTCAACCGCGTGCGATGCAGCCGTACTGGATGTCAAACTCGGCAGCGAGATCTCCGAGCCGGTTGCGGAAACCCTCATCGAAAGAGGCATTCCATTTCTCACTTTGTCGGCTTACTCGGAAGGGCAGCGGCCCGAAGCTTTCAGCGGTATCATCGCGCTTTCGAAGCCGCTGGAGGCCGAAATTCTCATTGAACAACTAATGCATTGCGTCCCATCGGCAAAGTGATAGCCAAGGCTTATTCCAGGGAGGGGTCCGGTATGCCCGCGAAAGCAGGCCATTGCCTGTCGTTAGCGGGGGTCCGGAAATGATGTCGTGGACGGCTCCCACCCCGAACTGCTGTACGTTCGGCGGGAAGCCTGTAGGGAGGGCACCATGACATCAGTCGCTACAATAGGTCTCGATATCGCGAAATCAGGCTTTCAGGTCCAGGGGGTTGATACTGCAGGGCAAGTTGTCGTCCGTCAGCGCTTGGCGCGTCGGCGGGTCTTGGCGTTTTTTGAGAAAGTGGCGCCTTGTCTTGTCGGGATTGAGGCTTGCAGCACTTCGCATTACTGGGCGCGGGAACTCGCTGCACGCGGGCACGAGGTGCGCCTAATGCCGGCCCAATACGTCAAGCCCTATGTCAAGCGCGGCAAGAACGACGCGGCGGATGCCGAAGCGATCTGCGAGGCAGTCACGCGGCCC
>JBAVVQ010000527.1:0-9313 GCA_049697375.1 Rhodomicrobium sp. | reverse complement strand
TCTCACGTCGAGAACAGCAACTTCAGCAATATCAGCTTCGATCACCTCAACCTGAACCACGGCGATTTCAACTTCGGCGGCGCGCAGGCGGCTCACTTCGAAGTCCCCCATCACTAAGGAGGAACACTGTTCCGCCAAAGGCCGGGCATTGCCCGGCCTTTTTTGCGTTTGTGCGGGGTCGCTTTCCTCGCTGAGCGGTTTTCCGATAAGACGCACGATAAAACAAAGAGCGAGAGCCCGCTTTTGAGTCCATCAAAAGCGGAGACGCTGCTACTGCAGGCACGTCTTGGAGACCTCCGCGCGGACCTCGTTCATCATGTCTTCGGCCTCATGCTGGATGCTGGCCTGCGCGAGAAGGTGCTCGAGGCCAGCGCCGCGCACCTGCTCCGTCCGGACGTCTGTCAGAACCGGGATGGAGAAGGGCGAGGCGCGGTTTAGCCGCATGAACAGCCAGCGGTCCTGGAAGCGCGTCAGAAGCTCCGAAAGGCGTTTCAAATCCAAAAGTTCGCGCTCGGCGTCACGCCGGGTCACCTGGAGAAGGATATGATCCGGCTCGTAGCGGCGCAGAACGTCGTAGATGAGATCGGTGGAGATCGTCATCTGGCGCATGGTCTTGCGGGCTGCGTTGTTTTGCTGTTCCACAATGCCGGTCACGGTCGCCACATGCCGGAAGGAGCGCTTGAGCATGGGGCTGTCGAGGATCCATTCCTCAAGTTCGTCGCCGAGGATGTCGGGCGCGAGAAACTGGGCGACGTGCTCGCGGCTGACTGGAGATATGCCGGAAACGACGAGGCCGTAATCCGTGATCTGAAAGCTCAGCGGCTTCAGGCCCAGATGCTCCATGCGCCGCGTGATCAGCATGCCGAGCGTCTGGTTCGCGCGGCGGCCCGCGAAGGTGTAGAACACGGTGCGGTGGAAGCGCTGCTCAAGAAAGTGCTCCACCAGCAGCCGGTCGCTATGGGGAATGGTTGAAAATCGCGCCTGAAGATCGAGCCATTCGCGAACGTCGTCCGGCAAGGCTCGCCACTGATCCGGCTTGGCGAGCAAAGCGCGCACGCCATCGGCAAGAAAGGTCGACAACGGCATCTGTCCGCCGGAATAGGCGGGAACCTTCGGCTCGCCCCCCGCAGCCGGTCTCGCCTCGAGGGTCATGTCGCGGATGCCTGCAAAGGACAAGATCTCGCCCGCGAAGACGAAAGTGTCGCCGGGCGTCAGCCCTTGCGCGAAATACTCTTCGACCTCGCCGAGAATGCGTCCGCCCGGGCCGGCGCCGCTCACCCGCTTCACCTTGAGCCGCGCGGCCTCCACGATGACGCCGATATTCTGCCGGTGCCTGCGCGCAACCGCCACGTTCGCGATGCGGTAGCGTCCATCGGGCATCGGCATGAGCCGCTTGTAGCGGTCGTAGGCGCGCAAGACATAGCCGCCGTCAACGGCGAATTGGAACAGACGGTCGAATTCGCCGCGGTCCAGTTGTGCGTAGGGCAGGGCGGTTCTGATCTCGGCGAATAACGCATCGGGATGGACGGGCGCGCTGCAGGCGCAGCTTAAGATATGCTGCACAACGACGTCGAGGGAGCCGGGGCCGGGCGCCTCGCCATCCAATTGGCCCTCCTCGATGGCGGTCAGCGCGGCGCGGCATTCAAGCGCCTCGAAGCGATTTGCGGGCACGAGAAAGGCGCGGCTTGGCACATCCAGCCGGTGGTTGGAGCGGCCCACCCTCTGCAGAAGACGGCTGACGCCTTTCGGCGCGGCGACTTGAATGACGAGATCCACATCACCCCAATCTATGCCAAGCTCCAGAGCCGCAGTCGCCACAACGCTGCGGATCTTCCCCGCCGCCATCATGGCTTCTGTGCGCCTGCGCTGCTCGCGGCTCAAAGATCCGTGATAGACCGCAATCGGCAGGTTTTCTTCATTCGCGTCCCACAGCATCTGAAGCATAAGTTCCGCTTGAGCTCGGGTATTGACGAAGACAATCGATGTTCCTGCCTTACGGATCGCATCGTAGATTTCGGGGACCGCATAGCGCGCCATGAATCCTCCATAGGGCATGCTCGCAGCGGGCTGCATGATGCGAATGTCGGGTTTCATGGGCAGGCCCGATTGCAGCAAGCGCGCCGGCGAGCCCGCAGGGCCAAGCCACGCCGCGAGCGCCATCGGGTCGGCGATGGTGGCGGACAGGCCTGTGCGGATGTGATGGTTCGACAGCGCCGACAGTCGCGACAGCGCCAGCGCCGTGAAGTCGCCGCGCTTGGTCGAGGCGAAGCTGTGAACTTCGTCCACGATCACGGCCCGCAAGCCGGAAAACAACCGCCCCGCATCCGGCGACGAGAGCATGAGCATGAGGCTTTCCGGCGTCGTGAGGAAGATGTTGGGCGGAGAGCGGCGCTGGCGCGCGCGCTTGGCCTGCGGCGTATCGCCTGTCCGGCTCTCAACGGTGACGGCGAGCCCCATCTCCGCAATCGGGCGCATCAGGTTACGCTCGATGTCGTTCGTGAGCGCCTTCAAGGGCGAGACATAGAGCGTGTGGATCCCGTTCGGCCGGGTTTCCTGGCAGTCGATCAGGCTCGGCAGGAAGCCAGACAGCGTCTTGCCGCCGCCCGTCGGCGCGATAAGGATCGTACACTGACGATTGACGAACGCACCCAGCATCGCCCTTTGGTAGTCATGAGGGCGCCAGCCACGGCTTAGGAACCACTCCTCCACATAGCCTGGAAGGCTGTCGCGTAATTTCTGGATGGGCCGGGGCTTTGCCATGGTGTATAAAAGTTAAGCTGTTCTGCCCGAAAAGCCAGAATGGCCGCTTCCTGTGGTGGGGCCGGAAGTTACAATCGCAGATCACTTTGTTCTTGTTTTGTTCTCCTTTTGAGATACAATCAAGTCCGGCTGCACTGAGTAATGCGTGAGGGCCATGACCAATTCGGACGAAAACCATCCGGCCGCGGAGCGCGCGCAGCCAGAACAGGCGACCGCGCGAATTTTAGAATTACTGGACAAACTTGCCGCGGCTGAAGGCTTGGGCAACGCCGCATCGGCCACTGGATTCACCGAGGATCAACTCCGGTCTAGCTTACGCGAGGCGGCGCAAATCATCCGCAAAAACCAGGGCGACCTGGTCAAGAAGCGCTGGCCGCTGCTGGGCTCGCTCCTGGACTGGCGCGAGATGACCGTGGCCGAAGCGCTGGAAATCCTGGCCGATCATGCCACTCACGGGGTGGAGGTTTCCGGGAAGGAGGACGATCCCTCGAAAAAGGACAGCTCCTGAGGCCGAGAGCCGCTGGCCCGGTTCAACTGTTGCGCAATGATCAAATAAGGGCGATGTCATCGGGGCGGTGGCGAAGCGCCCCCGCTAAGCAACAGTGAGAGCAGGTGAATGGCGACCCGGCCGGAACGACAGCGAGTTGAACAGTGGGAGCTGAATGCGAGATCCGTTCCATACGACAAGGTCTGCGTGCGAGATCTCATCTTGCCGGTCCGCATCGGCATATGGAGTGAAGAGCAGGGCGTCACACAGCGCGTCCGGTTTACCGTGGAGCTTTCGGTCACCCCTGGCGGCCACCGGCCTGGCGATCTGAGTAGCGTTGTCTCGTATGATTACATCATCGGCGGCATCAAGGACTCCATCGCGGACGGCCATGTTCTGCTGACCGAGACCATAGCCGAACGCATCGCGGAGCATTGCTTGTCGCACCGGCGCGCCGTGGAGGTTCGCGTCGTGGTCGAGAAGCTGGACCGCATTCCTGGCGCGGCGCTCGGCTGCGAGATTGTGCGGTCAAAAGGTCGAGGTGAGCGTTGAAGGCCGCGTTGCGCTGTTACTGCGCTCTTCCTTCGGAAAAGGGGAAGCGGGGGGTTAAGCCGCGGGAATTGCTTAGAGCGCGTCCGGAAAAGCATGAAGCGGTTTTCCGATAAGACGCACGATAAAACAAAGAGCTGTAGAGCGCTTTTGATGCCATCAAAAGCGCTCTAGGCCGGGCGCTTCCCCGTTGCCACGATGGGAATGCGAATGATCGCCCTAAGACCGCCCAGCATGCTCTGATCGAGAGTAATTTCGCCCCCGTGGCTTCTCACGATGTCGCGCGTGATCGCAAGGCCAAGCCCCGTGCTTTTCTTGTTCTGGTTCCTCGCGGCATCGAGGCTGTGAAAGGGACGGAACACGTCCTCCCGCTTATCGGCCGGGATGCCGGGGCCGTTATCTTCGACAACGACAGTAAGCCAGCCCCGTGATTTCAGCGCCCGGATCGAGACGCGGTCTGCATAGCGAGTGGCGTTCGTGACGAGGTTCGTGATCGCCCGCTTGAAGGCGTTGCGCTTGAGCGCGACGGTCAACGGATTCTGCCGCACGTCGAGTTGGATCGTCTTGCCTGGCGCTTCGGCGGCCATTTGCACCTCTTCGAGAACTTCCCGAATGTTGATCCGCTTCGCATCCTCGCCCGAATCGCCCTTCGCGAAAGCGAGGTAGTCTTCGAGCATCTGCTGCATCTCGTCGACGTCGCGCTTCAGCGCCTCGATCTGAGGCCCGCGCATCATGGCGAGCTGAAGCCGGAAACGGGTGAGGATTGTGCGCAAATCGTGGCTCACGCCCGCCAGCATGATCGTGCGCTGCTCGACATGGCGTTCGATGCGCTCGCGCATATCAAGGAAAGCCTGGGCGGCAAGGCGAACCTCGCGCGCGCCGCGGACCTTGAAATCCATTGGCGCGGGCCGGCCCCGGCCGAACAGGTCGGCGGCGTCGGCGAGAGAGAGAATGGGCCGGATTTGATTTCGAAGAAAAAGAATGGCGACGATCAGGAGGACCGTGGCCGACACGACCATCCAGACAATGAAGATGTGGGTGTTCGAGGGCATGAGTTGCGCGCGCTGCGCCACCACGCGCATCACCGCGCCATCGAGCTTGACTCTGATTTCGATGAAGTCCGACTGTCCGAGCGTGTCGATCCAGAATGGTCTGTGAATCCGATAGCGAACCTCGTCAGAGACATAACGATCGAGGAGCCCGAAGAATGGCCTCGGTCTCGGGAGCGGCAGCTCCTGGACAGGAAGGAACCTCACCGAGAGATTGAGACGCTCCTGGGCGATCTCGGCGAAGCGGTCGAGTTCCCCTGGGCTTTTGTTTTTCATAAGCTCATAGGTGGAGGCCAGCATCGCGACGTCCTGGGCCGTCGCCGTGGACAGCCGCCGCGTCACGACCTGCCAATGCCGGTCCAGAAACACGAACGTCAGGATCGACTGCAGGATGACGATGGGCGCGATGATGATGATAAGGGCCCGCGTATAGAGCCCCTTTGGCGCCCAGGATCCTAAATAGGCCGATGCTTTGGAAAGCCAAGCGGCCAAGCCGCGCAAGGAAACCGATTTCCCGGCTGGCGGGGGCGACTTGTCTGCGGGCGCGGCAAGCTTCCTGGCCCCTTCCTCGGGCGACGCGCTTTCGGTGAACTCGAGCGAAATGAGAGACGCCTCCGTTATCTAGCCAACGAATTGTCATCCCGGCCAAGCGGAGCGCGAGCCGGGATCGCAAAAGGCTGCGCCACAATTATGACGATCCCGGATAAGGCTTGGCCTTTCCGGGATGACGGCGACCATGCTTAGTCGAGATAGAGAACGTAGCCTTTGCCGCGGACCGTGTGCAAATAGGCGGGGTTCGCCGGGTCTGTCTCGATCTTCTGGCGCAGGCGGTTGATCTGCACGTCGACCGCGCGCTCGTTTTCATACTCGCCAAGGCGAGCGAGGTCTTCGCGCGAAACAAGCTCTCCGCCGGAGAGCGCGAACTCGCGCAGCACCTCGCGTTCTCTGTCCGTGAGGCGGATCATCTCATCGCCGCGCTTTAGCTCGTTACGGCGCAGGTCGAACGAGAACGGGCCGAACGCAACCTCTCCGTGCCTGGATTTTGCCGAGGAATGCCGCCGTAGGATGTTCTGCAGCCTGAGTAGAAGCTCACGCGGCTCGAATGGCTTCGCCACATAGTCGTCGACGCCGAGCTCCAGCCCTCGCACGCGATGCTCGGGCTCCGACCGCGCCGTCAGCATCAGGATCGGGACGTCAGACCCTTTTCGCAAAGACCCCGCGATATCGAATCCGCTTTCGCCCGGCATCATGACGTCGAGGATGATGCAATCGAAGGCGAGCCCCCTGAGCTTTGCGCGCGCAGAAGCCCCGTTTTCCGCCTGAGTCACCCGGAAACCGTTCTGCCGCAGATAGCCGCCGAGCAGGTCGCGAATGCGCTCGTCGTCATCGACCACAAGAATGTGCGGCGCGTCGTCCGCGAGAACCGGCATCTCGAAATCGAGCGCTTGATCGATTGTCATCTTCCGGTGGGAATCCTCTTGCAGTTGCGAACGGGCACACCCAAGAACAACTTTTGACTGGACGCAAGCGCAATTGAGGCGCTTTACTCCGCTCCCCGGGTTTTTCCAGCCTGGAGTGCGCCGCGACTTGCGGATTCCTACATCATCAAGACCAAAGCAAGCATTGGAGATGGCGATGGCCCCCATTCCTTATGACCAGAGAGACGGTTTCATTTGGATGAATGGGGCGCTTGTGCCGTGGCGGGATGCGAAGGTTCATGTCTTGACGCATGCGTTGCATTATGGAAGCGGCGTCTTCGAGGGCGCGCGCATCTATGACACCGAGGTCTTTGCGCTCACGAAGCATTCCGAACGTTTGCACAAGTCGGCGAGCATCCTCGGCTTTGAGATTCCTTACAGCGTGGCCGAGATCGATCAGGCTTGCCGTGATATCATCAAGGCTCAGGGCCTGGTCGACGGCTATATCCGGCCTATCGCCTTTCGCGGCTCCGAGGAGATCGGCGTGGCGGCGAAACGCGCGAAGATCAATCTCGCCATCGCCTGCTGGGATTGGGGTTCGTATTTCCCGGAAGAAGAGCGGATGAAGGGCATCCGGCTCTGCACGGCGAATTACCGCCGCCCGGACCCGAAGACAGCGCCCTCCACCGCGAAGGCCGCGGGGCTCTATATGATCTGCACCATCGAAAAGCATCGCTCGATGGATTTGGGTTACGCCGATGCGCTGATGCTCGATTATCGCGGGCTTGTCGCGGAAGCCACAGGCGCGAACATCTTCTTCATCAAGGGTGAGACCATTCACACGCCTATGCCGGATTGCATCCTGAACGGCATCACCAGGCAGACGGTCATGGCGCTTGCGAAACGGCGCGGACTCACTGTCATCGAGCGCGAGATCCAGCCTGAGGAGTTGGCCGATTTCGAGCAATGTTTCCTGACGGGATCGGCGGCGGAAGTGACGCCTGTTTCGGAAATTGGTAAGCACCGGTTCAATACTGGGCAGATCACGAAGACACTGATGGATGATTACAGCGCTTTCGCCCGGCCGCGCACGCGCGCAGAGCAGAAGCTCGAACTCGCCTATTGAGCCTTCGGTTGACGCTCTCAGAAGCGCTTTCGTTTTCAAGGCCTGCCTTGGTTTGTCTCGTATCATCCTGATGTTTGCCGCGAGGCGGGCCGCCTGTTTTCTTCAGGGGCAAGACTCTCATATCCGCTTGATGTTCATTCGTGGCTTTCGCGCCTACGGAGCTTTCGGCTAAGGTGTGCGATCAGCGAGGTGGAGGGGCGTCTTGACAGAGCAAAAACCACTGATCCTGGCGATCATATCGCTCTTGGCGACAACGCCTGCGATAGCGCAGCAAACCGAACCAGCTCCCGCCCCGCCAGCAGCGGAGCAGGGGGCGAAGCTCGCGTCTCCAAACCCGCCACAGCCGCCGGAAAAGGATCGGCAAGCCGCCGCCGCAAATGACATTCTCACCAAAAGTGCTGGCCCAGCTGTCAACTGCTACCGCGGTTTTCACACCTCCTTCGACTACGACATCACAGGCTCGGCGCTGACTGCGCTTGGAAGAAAAGTTATCGAACCGGGCGGCCTTTGCGATCAATACCGCGAATACTCCGCCGACATGCCGATTGAGATCGGCGTGCCGCTCCTGCCGGGCGTTTCCGTGAACATCGACAAGCTGTGCAAGATGGTCCAGCGCCCGCCTTGTCCTGAGCCCCCTGCCGAGCACACTGAAAGCCAGGATCAAGCGAAGAAGTAAATCGTGCGTCTTATCGGAAAACCGCTTCACGCTTTTCCGGACGCACTCTAATGCTGGCGCTGTAAAAAACTTTCCGCCTGCTTAGCTTTCATCGCCTCCGCGGCCTCCAAGGTCTGGCGATTTATGTCTTCGGCATTGAGTGGCGGGCTAACCTGTGGCGAATCTTTTTGCCTTTGTTTGAGCTCTACGACCACTAGGACGAGGACAAGAGATGCCACGAGAAACGAAAGCACGAGCACCGCAGCAAGCTTCAGATACATTGCATCACCTCCGGAATCCCGCGCCGGTTGCGTCGGATTTGAGGAACCTCGGCGGTGGATTATCTCAGAGGGTCAGCAAGGCCGCTGTTCCCTAGGGAACAGCTTAGAGGAGAAATTTCTCAAGTGCGCTGTGGCCAGGCACGTGCGATCAAGGGGCGAGGAGCGCCATTTGAGTCCTCACCATCGCTTTTGAGTCCATCAAAACGGATACGCTCTAGCCTCAATTATTCATCTGGATGTGGCTATTGATGCGATGAGCGGGGTGTAATCCTTTGGAATCACGTACAATTCTGTTGTCGAGACAGTGTCGTGCGCCTTTCCAGGAAATCCCCCGCTCACCATGACCGAAGCTACGCCCTTCCTCCCCTGTCTGTCACTAATCGGCGGCAAGGAAATCACAGCCACATTCGATGGCGGCCAGCTGTCTTCGGATGGCGGCGTTCTTATCCTGCGCGAGATCGAGAAACGGCTCGGTCTTGCCAGAGCGATCAGCCGTCACGTGCCAGACATGCGCGATCCAGGCCGCATTGTACACACCTATGACAGCATGATCCAGGCGCGGGTGTTCGCCATCGCCAGCGGTTACGAGGACTGCGACGACCTCGACGCCTTGCGCATCGATCCCGTCTTGAAGATGGCATGCGGCCGCAAACCGGGGACGGGCGACGATCTCATGTCCCAGCCAACATTGTCGCGTCTGGAAAACGCGCCGTCCTGGCGCGCGCTTGCGCGCATGACGATCGGGATGATCGATATGTTCTGCGCTAGCTTTCCGCACGTGCCGGGCCGCATTGTGCTCGACATCGACGATACGGACGATCTGGCGCACGGCCAGCAGGAACTCATCCTCTTCAACACGCATTCGGGCGGCTATTGCTTCCAGCCGATCCATATCTTCGAGGCGGGGACGGGCAAACCCGTGCTATCGCTGCTGCGTCCGGGAAAGAGACCGTCGGGCGAGGAGGCGGCGCAAGTTTTGCGGCACGTC
>JBAVVQ010000526.1:0-2870 GCA_049697375.1 Rhodomicrobium sp. | reverse complement strand
GCCTCGGCCTCACCCTCGTCCGGCAAATCGCCGAGCGGCATGGTGGAGGCGTCCGATGTCTTCCCCGCGAAGGCGGCGGCGCTTGTTTCGAGGTTCGCCTCCCATTTGTCATCGTCAGCGGTCAGGGCTAAGAAAGGGAGTCTTCCTTCTTCTGCGCCGGCCGTTTGATCGGGCGGCGCTTTTCAGTTTTGGGGCTAAGCGGGCGGTGTCTTTTGCGGGTTAGCGGCCGAGCCCTGGCGATTTGAACGAAGCGGGTGGCCCGCTAAAGGTGCTGTGGCTTTGGGAGCGGCTAAAGTCCAGCTCAGGGATCCGAAGAAAAGCGCGCCACAGTCCTCAACTGTAGGTCAAACCTTGGGCTTGTTTGAGCGGCACCCCAAGTGCAACAAATGAAGATCGCGACCTTTAACGTGAATGGCATCAACGGGCGGTTGCCGGTGCTCTTGCGCTGGCTGGAGTCGTCAACGCCAGACGTGGTTTGCCTGCAGGAACTGAAGGCGCCTCAGGACAAGTTTCCTCAGGCCGCGCTGGCGAAGCTCGGCTATGGAGCGATCTGGCATGGACAAAAAAGCTGGAATGGAGTTGCGATTCTCGCGCGGGGCGCTGACCCTATTGAGACACGTCGCGTTCTTCCCGGAGAACCCGACGACACCCACAGCAGGTATATCGAGGCGACCGTTCGCGGCATCATCGTCGGCTGCCTCTACCTGCCGAACGGCAACCCAGCTCCCGGACCCAAATTCGACTACAAATTGCGCTGGTTCGAAAGGCTGATTGTTCACGCAAGCGAACTGCTGTCCCTGAATGCGCCTGTCGCGCTCGCCGGCGACTACAATGTGATGCCGACCGACCTTGACGTCTATAAGCCTGAGCGATGGGTGGACGATGCGCTTTTCCGTCCCGAGGTCAGGAGCGCTTTTCACCGTCTCCTCGAACAAGGCTGGACGGATGCCTTGCGCAAGCTGCATCCCACAGAACGCATCTACACCTTTTGGGACTATTTCCGAAACGCGTGGGGCCGGGATGCAGGGCTACGTATCGATCACCTCATGCTGAGCCCCGCTTTGGCCAAACGCCTTCTTGCCGCCGGTGTCGACCGGGACGTACGAGGCTGGGAAAAGGCGAGCGATCATGCGCCCGCATGGATCGAAGTCGCTGACGCTCGTGAAAACAGACGGCCGGCACGTTGACCAAGCCCCTTCTCGTTATTGACGGCGACTCGTTTGCCCATCGCGCCTATCACGCGGTGCCGAAAACCATTCGAAGAGCTGGCAACAAAGGCGCTGGCGCAATCGTCGGCTTTGCCAACTTCTTGTTGAGGCTCTATGAAAGCGAACGGCCTCGCGCCGTCCAGGTCGGCTGGGACACGCTCGATGCCCCGACTTACCGGCACAAAGCGCTCGAGGGTTATCAAGCTGGCCGCCGGTTCGATGATGACTTGATTGATCAGCTCGCCGTGCTGCCTGAATTCGTGGCGGCTTGTGGCTTCGCGCCGGCCAAGACTGCCGGTTATGAAGCCGACGACTTTCTCGCGGCCGCCGCGGCGCAAGAGGAACGGGAAGGCGGGACCGCGATCGTCGCGACCGGCGACCGCGACGCCTATCAGCTCGCGTCCGATGCGACGACCATCCTCCAGCCAGTGCGCGCGGGCGAAATGGTGCGCATTGGTCCTGCTGAGGTGCGCGAGCGCTATGGGGTGGATCCCCGGCAAGTGCCCGATTTCATCGCCTTGCGAGGCGACGCGTCTGACCGGATACCGGGCGCGAAAGGGATCGGGGAGAAGGGAGCGGCGAGCATTCTTAGGCGATATGGATCGCTTGAGAATGCGATTGCGGCAGGACGCTTTCCGGCCCAAGCCGAGAAGTTGCGCCTCTATCGTTCGATTGCGACCATGGATCGATCGGCGCCGTTGCCGGCGTTGCCGGATCAAAAACCCACTTGGAGCAGGGCTGCCGCCTTAGCCCGGGATTGGCAGCTCAAAAAGCTCGCCGAAAGACTTGCCGGCCTGGTGGAACCTTAATCTCCCGCGCTTTCTCCAACTTCGTTCGTTTTATGCACATCATCTGTCTTGCCGTAAAAGGCAAGTTTTAGAGCAAGGATGCGTTGGGGAGGCACGCCATCACCGTGCGGAGTGACGGCCTTCGAAGCCTTCATTCCGTTCACTTGAGCCGGACTCATACTGTGCAACGATTTTGAAGGACCGCCCGAGGAGCACGTGCGGAAGCCCCCCTTTGCTGCTGTTCGTAACAAGCATCCTCGGGGGTATGAACTGCCGGAGGAGAAGGACGCCACTCCAAATGAAGGAGACGGCTACAATGGCCTGAGGTCCAGGAATGTAGCCTGGATCAGTTGCCGTCATCGCAAGGACATCATCCGTTCGAATACCCAGGTCGGAGAGAACATCTGAGAGAACTCGAAACTCCTTCCATTTCTGGAAGTTATGTTCTCTCGCCAAAGGGTAGATTTCCAGAAGATCGGTTGTGAAGCGATGGTGGATCTGCGAGGGTGGGGTAGTCTCTGAACCGGATGACATGGCGACTTGACTGGTGCGGGGACGAAAAGCTGTTGTGCCGTCAAGCCTAAGGTCTGGGTTCTTGGTTGTGCAAGTGCTGATGCCTTAAGATAGGAGATTTCTATTGCTATACTTAACAAAAAACTATGTAATCACAATTCCCAAGACAGAAACTTTCGCCTTAAGCATATGAAGAGAAATAGAGTTTTGATCTTCGCTGTTCGCAATCAAAAGGTGCGGGCTGATGAATTGGCGCAACAGTAAAGTCTTTTCGCCTGTCCGTGTATTGATGGCTTCAGCAACCACAAGTGAGCCGCTTACAACTTGAGCAATAGCACCCTTCGAACAATCAGCGATGATG
>JBAVVQ010000525.1:0-3624 GCA_049697375.1 Rhodomicrobium sp. | reverse complement strand
GCTTGGAGCTCTTGCCTACTATACTGACGCTGCAACTGTCCCGCATCCAAAAGAATACTTGCGTGATTTCATGCCTCGTGGCGGCGTACGCCATTCTTTAGAAAGGAAACGCGTTCCCATGTCCAAGCTCTCGTCGGCCGCCGAATATGAAGACGGTATTGTGGAAGGCGGCAGGCCGTCGCGTCTTCTCGCTTTTCTGCCCTACCTTCTCATCTTGACTCTGACTCTCGTCGGGGTGGGCTACACAAGCATCAGCAGGAGGCCGCTTGTTGTGTATTGGGAAGTGCTCGCTGTGATTACGGGGGTGTTGTGCATCGTTAGCGGCTGGTCTCATGCTCACACGAGAGACAGCCGCATAAGGCTTATCTGGACGCAGGTTCTACACTGGGCGGCGTTTCTCGCGACCATGAATTTGCTCCTCTACACTGATGTCGCGCAAATGCTGAGCGCCGATTCGACCGGACTCGCGATCCTTCTAATTCTTGCGCTTGGAACATTCGTTGCTGGCGTTCATACGTTGTCCTGGCAAACTGGCGTGCTCGGCGTGGTGGAAGCGCTTGCGGTCCCCGCCATCGCCTGGATCGAGGAATCCGCGCTGCTCCTTGTTATCGCCGCGTTCGCCTTTATTGTGCTTGCCGCCATTTTCTGGTGGTTCGGGCGGCGTCGTGGTTCGGCTGAGGTTCCGGTCTAAAGGGAAGCGTCTTCACCCGGACCAAGGCGGCACGACCTTCCTTGCTTCTCGCGTCAATGAAGCGAAGGACATGCTAATACAGCCCATCAAGCTCTGGCAGTTCGCTACTGCTTCTTCCGCAGATATTGGAACAGCGTCTGTCGCCACCAATCGCTTCTGTTTCCCTCCAGGACCGCGCTGTTCAGCTTGTCCAAGATGCGGCTGCCTTTGGGCACAGCAATTGCGTAATTCAGGCTGTCAATCGTGAAGTCGAGGACGCGCAGCGTTTCCGGAAACTGCTGCATGACAATCCAGCTGAGAAGAGGCCTGTCGTAAACGAAGGCTTCGATCTGGCCCTTTTGCAGCGCCCGTAATCCGTCCTCCGGATTAGGAAAGTCGCGATACGAGACGCGTTCGCGGTCAAGATAGCCGACCGTCGCCATGCCTTGGGCAGCGCCTACGCGAACGAACCGAAGATCATCCAAGCCATGGATGGCGCCTTTAAGCTCCTGCTTCGTGAGCTTCGAGGTTATGCTCGCCGTGAAGACTGTGATCACGATGATCGATACGATCATCCAGCAAATGGCCACGAAACGGCCAGGGAGCGTCGCCGGTGCGTTCTGAGCCGCCCCCGCTTGCGTCATCGCGACGGCGGACCACCAGAATCCCGAGCCGAGCCCCTTTACGCCGCCCTGAAAATGATTGGTTTTGCGGCGCTCGAACAGCCAGACCACAAAGCCGACGGCGAGCGCAATGCCGATTAGGATCAGGACAGCCTGGATAAAATCCGGGGACAGAAGAATACGGGAGACGGAGAACAGCTTGCCATCGCCAGCAGGGACGGCGATGCCGAGGCCAGTTGCGAAAAAGGGCTGCGTGAAATCTACGAGCTTTGCTCGGTCGGCCGTAACGGACAGCGCTCCGAAGGAGGCGTCGTAGGAACCTTCTTCTATCCCTTTGATGAGCGCGGCGCCGTCGGGCTGTTCCAGAAAGCCATAGCGAAGCTGCAGGCGGTCGGCCACGCGGCGCCAAAGGTCGACGCCAATGCCGAAAAAGCTCCCGTCATTGTGCTTCATCACGAAGGGTGGCGCAATCTTGATGGCGACCACTAACTCCCTTTCACCGGGCGGCGCCGGCATTGTTACGAGAGCTGGGGCTGGTTCCCCTTTTGGGGCCGGGATTCGCTCCCTTTCGACAGATGGGGGTGGCGGCGTTTCAACAGGGGGCGGACTTGCAGACTCCTTTTGGCAGGCGCCCAGAGAAAAGCAGATTGCTAAAAAGATAATGATGGCTGTACAGGTTGGCCGCATCGAAGGTCTCATGCAAAGCGCGCGGCTCCAAAATAACCGGCGGCGTCGAGCGAGCCGTTCTGCCGCTCGAATGAGGAAACGAGCCGCCATGGACTCAGCGGCTTGAAATTCCGGCGCTAAATTCTGCTCCCGTCTCTTTTAGGCAAGACATACAGGATCGCGCTCGTGTCGCCAAGCTATCCCTCTTGGCATGGCGTCCTCGAATTTAAGCTCCGGCCGGCGCCATCGTCGTCATGGCCGAATGTAACGGCCAATCAGGTCGTTATGCGCTTTGCGAAAGAAGCGAACGAGCCTACATCTGACGTGAATTGCTGCAAGTCTCACGCCCGGGTCCTGACGATCTCGCCGTCAAGCGGGCCGACACTGGGTGTAATCCCCGAATTGGCGGCAGGCCGGGTGCCGAAGGGACATATCAACTCTTCGCCAGCAACCGGATCTCTGCCTGTGCCCGCGCGTGCTTTAGTGGGGCGCACGTTGAAACTTATACAGTCTGCCTCGACCGCGCGCGCCAAAAGTCTCCCCGTCGTAAGATAGGCCGGAGCCGCGCCTGCGTCCGCCAAAGCCAAAGCAAATGGCTGCGACCAGCGGCCGAGATGGTCCTTCAGGAAGGCGGCCAAGGCCGATCGCGTGATACGCAGGACCTCGGACCGGCTGCGTTGCAGCGCAAGCGCGATTTTCAGGTGAAGCAGGCTCACGAATTCGAGTTCCGCGCCGAGATGGTCGGGAGGACTAGCCGATGAATCCGGCAGTGCAAAGCCGAAGGCCAGATAGAAGCCGCTCACGTCGGCAATGTCGACCGGCTGGCCGGCAAAACGCATCCCATCGCCGAAACCGCCCTCTCTCAAGGGCACGAGCCCAGCGCCGAGAAACAGGCGTGAGTGCTCGATTGAAAGCGGCGCGATTGTTACGCCCCGCCATGCTTGCTCCGCCTCGTTCAGAATCCGAGCCAAGTGCGCTGGAAGGGCTCCCTCCCCTGCTCCGGCGTTACGTTGGCGTCGAGGTACTCTTTCGTGAGATCGAAGACCGTGCGCGCTTCAACTTTTTTGCCATTGGCGAGGGTAACCTCGAAGCGGCCCTCAAGCGCCGGGTCGATACCTGCGATTT
Source organism: Rhodomicrobium sp. (assembly GCA_049697375.1). Lineage (GTDB taxonomy): Bacteria > Pseudomonadota > Alphaproteobacteria > Rhizobiales > Rhodomicrobiaceae > Rhodomicrobium. The sequence continues at coordinate 540 of JBAVVQ010000525.1, read as the reverse complement.
TTGCGAACTGCTCGCCCATCGCGTCGCGTGATACGGCGGCAGGCGCATTCTTGGCCGCGTCCCACATCACAAAATCGGCAAACTCACCCGCCAGCGCCTCGGGAATCTGCATACCATTCTGCTTGATGGTCGGCACCGCATGATCGTCCTTGGCTACGACGTTGACCCAGTTCGTAAGCGGCTTGTTCGCGTAAGCCGGGAACACGTCGCTTGCCTTGAGCCGTTCAAGCGTGTCCATGCGCACAAGCGTCGGCAGGTCGGTGAATTGCTTCACGAAATCGGCGTTGTAGAGCTTCTCCTTTATCATCACCTGCGCCATGCCGAGCGCGAGAGCCGGATCTGTTCCGGGGCGGATGACGACAACCTCGTCGCACTTCGACGCGGTCGCGGAGTATTCGACCGTAACCGCGATGGTCTTGGCTCCCTTCAGGCGCGCCTCGGTGAGCCAGTGCGAATCGGGCATCTTGGTCGTAATCCAGTTCATGCCCCAAACCAGGATGACGTTGGCGTTCTCCACGTCGAAGAGCTCGAAGTCGTTGG
>JBAVVQ010000524.1:0-3552 GCA_049697375.1 Rhodomicrobium sp. | reverse complement strand
TGGGAAACCCGTTGCAAATCAGTTGTTCTTGTTTTGTTCCATAGCATACCCAATCCGGCTGACGCAAGTGCGTAATCAGGAATTTAATTTAATGGGCAATTTGTTAAGGATATAAATCTTATTGCTTTCAATAGTTTAGAATGAACTCATCCGCGTTCTTTGAAAGCGCGGCGCTCCTCCGTTTCGCAGCGCGTAAACCAAATCCTAACCAAACTCATGACCTGAAATAAATCCGATGCCCCTCTGTTAACCATAGAATCGTTAACCCTGACCGTGTGGCCTACGCAGCAACGATCGGTTTACCGTTGATTGCGTCCGCGTCTTCGATTTGGATTGGTCATGAGCGGACCCAGAAGCGACGCGCGTGTACGGCAGTCGTCACCGGGCTTTGACGTGTGCCAGCGCCAGTTATCCAAACCGCGATAGCAGGGCGATGGAAGTGATCGCAAGGAGGATGCCGACGATTTCATAGCGGTTGAGCGTTTCATTGAAGAACAGAAAGCCCATGCTGGTGAGCATCAGGATCATGCAGACGGAATAGATCGCGCCGATCGCCGCCAGCTTGAGATGGCGCATCACGAAAACCCAGGCAAACGCCGTTGACGAATACAGCGCGAGCCCGACAAGGAAGCTCGGCGTGGTCAGCGGGTTTGCCTCACCGCTCGCGCGCTTCAGGAAGTAATCGCCGACGATGCCGACCGCGCTCATCGCCGCGGCCGCGAAGATCATGAATGTCGATCTATCCACGTTCGATACCTCCGCTCATTTTGCATGCGAACCTCCCTATGACTTCGCGCTCTGTAGCACACGGACGCCAGCGGCGGCATCCTTGGCTGAGCCATCAGCCACAGCGATCAAAGTGTAAGCTTAAAACTGTGCATGGTTCCTGGGTCGGCTCGTATAGCTGTCCGCTATCTGCTGGGCAAAATTTTAGTCATATTAAATGAGATTCGCATGAGGATCTTATCAGTTCTGGCGTCGGCGGCTTTGGCAGGGCGCTCCTCTGCGCCGTCCTGCGCCTCGACTGTAACGCGCTCATGCACGGCCTTCGCCTGGCTTATGGCCGATGGTGCTCAATAAGCTTTGCCCGTCTTCTCAGGTTAAGCTCGTACAGTTCCCATGCATCGTCACCAACAAATTGGGCCCCGCTCCGCAGGTTTGGCGCCGGTTCATGCTCACTAACCCTTCCCTGCCCGTTTTGCCGCCCGCCGCCCCAGTTCTGCAGCCGTACCGCTCTCTCCACCCGAAACTTCGAGGCGCGGCTTGACAGAACCATTATCATGGGCTCTCAAGCCCAAAACAACGTCTCCACTGCCTGTGTCTTGAACCAATAGGGCGCCGCCTCAGTCGTATCAGGGAGCCCCGATCATGGGTGGTGATCTGAACGGCGCGAATGAACCAGTAGCGGCGCCAACTACGTTTGTGCCGCCCGTTAAACTTGCCGGAGCGCCCGGCGGTTCAATCCTTTATCGGCAGCCCGAACCGGGTCCGAACTCAGCGCACCACACGCGCAGCGCAGTAAGCCGGCGCAGGGCTCGGGTCCATTGGGTGACAGTCAGCCTACTTTCGTGTCGGCTTTGAGCCTTCTTCTCGGCTATTGCTATGAGTCTGACAAGAACCCCGTCGAGGCTTTCACTATCAACGAGGCATTCGAGGACATCCCTCTGACGATCATACATCAGCATACCCCACCAACGAAGCGGCACGCCGAAAGGTTCATGACCCTCTCCCTCGGGCCTCCCGAAAAGCGGACTGGATCCCACACGCGGCGACGATAGAAATGGGATCTAGCCTGCCCGGTCTCGCCTGGGATGCGTAGGGGCAAAAGGGGGCGTGACTCAAATAAAATGGCATGTGGAGGCGTCGACGCAATGAAGGCTTTGGCCGTTCAATAAATTTTGTTATTGGACGAACGATACGATTGCCGCCACACAGTCTTCTGGTTGGAGGAATAGGTATGTTCATCGGCAGCTCCGTGTCCCTCAGCACTTGCCTTGTCTTGCTTTTTGTTCCTCTCGTCGCGGCCCTAACCCCCGCAGCCGCCCAGGCCACCGCAAGCGCAGACTTTGCCGGGCTGGTTGACATCGGTGGCGGACGCAAGATGTACCTGGAGTGCCGAGGCGCGGGCTCTCCGACCGTCGTGTTGGTGGCTGGCCTCAAGGCTTCAGCCGAGGATTGGAGCATTGCCGGTAAATCTGCGACGGCGGTGTTTCCTGGGGTCGCCAAATTCACCCGGGTGTGCGCCTACGACCGTCCCGGAACGCCGGTCGGTGAGAAGCCAAGCCGTAGCGACCCGGTGGAGCAACCGACCACGGCGCGGGATGCGGTTGCCGACCTGCATGCCTTGCTGAGCGCCGCTGGCGAGGCTGGGCCTTACGTGCTTGTGGGGCACTCCTATGGCGGTCTCGTCGTCAGGCTTTATGCGAGCGCGTATCCCGACGACGTATCCGGTCTTGTCCTCGTCGACGCTCTCACCGAAGGGCTTCGCGACGCAGAGACGCCTGAGCAGTGGGCGATACAACGAAAGCTGATGGAGGGCGAGATAAGGGAAAGCCTGGTCCTGTATCCAGCCCTTGAAAGGAACGACCCGGACCGCAGCTTCGACCAGATGCGCGCCGCCCCTAAGCTGCGTCCCCTCCCCCTCATCATCTTGTCCGCCGACAGACTTTGGGGACCACAAGTCCCGTCAATGATTGCGTCAGGCGCGCTGCCAGCAGACAGTCCGCCTGACTTCGGATACATCACTGATGCGGCGCAGAAACAGGTCCAGGAGAGGCTCGCTCAGCTTGTGCCGAACGCGAAGCACATCACCAACACGAACAGCGGCCACGACATACACAAGGAGCAACCTCAGCTTGTGATTGACTCGATCCGCAACGTTGTTGACGCCGTGCGGCTTGGCGCCCGTTAGGAGTTGCAGGGCTTCGGCGTGCCGGTTCCGTCCGCCGTCTGGAAGCTGCTGCCGCAGGCGCAGGTGTGGATGGCGTTCGGGTTGTAGATCGTGAAGCCGCCCTTCATCAGATCATCGCCGTAGTCGACCTCGGCGCCGTCGAGCATCAGCGCGCTCTTGGGGTCGACCAGGAGGGGGACGCCGTTGTTCTCCATCGCGATGTCATCGGCCTTGCGCTCGCGGGCGATGTCCATGCCGTACTGGTAGCCGCTGCAGCCGCCATCGACCACGAACACGCGCAGGGCCGCGTCGGCGACGCCGCACTTTGTCAGGATCGCCTTCGCCTTCTCGGCGGCCTTGTCCGTGACGGTGATAAAGGACTGCTCGGTGGCCATGTTTCACTCCTTGTTGGGTGGGGCATTCGCTGTTTGCGCAGCGAGTATAGCATAAACGTGGCCGCAGATTAGGCAATCGGCATTAAGGCAATCAGACGCGCTGCTCGAGTGCGTCCGGAAAAGTGTGAAGCGGTTTTCCGATAAGACGCACGATAGAACAAAAAGCTAGCCGTTCTTATTCACCCGGCGGAGGAATCTGGCTGGCGGGGTTGCGCAAGGTATTGAACTTGTGTAGGAAATGGGTATCGAGACCACTCTGCGCACGTC
>JBAVVQ010000523.1:0-8954 GCA_049697375.1 Rhodomicrobium sp. | reverse complement strand
GTTATGCGCCGGGCTCATAGGATATCGCTCGCTCAAGATAGCGGGGTCGGGAAAGAAGCTTGGCATCTACGGCTTTGGCGCAGCGGCACACATCGTCGCGCAGGTCGCGCTTTGGGAAGGCCGCCGCGTTTACGCCTTTACGCGGGACGGCGACGAAACCGCACAAACTTTCGCCCGGTCGCTCGGATGCTGCTGGGCGGGCGGTTCTGACGAAAGGCCGGCGGACGATCTCGATTCTGCGATCATCTTCGCCCCCGTGGGCGCGCTCGTACCCGCTGCTCTCAGGGCCGTCAGGAAGGGCGGCGCCGTCGTTTGCGGCGGAATCCATATGTCGGATATCCCTTCTTTCCCCTATAGCATCTTGTGGGGCGAGCGCGTGGTGCGCTCGGTGGCGAACCTTACGCGGCAGGATGCCGCGGAGTTTCTTGCGCTTGCGCCGCAGGTTCCGGTGAAAACGACGGTTCAGCTTTTTCCCTTGACCCAAGCCAACGACGCCCTCTCCGCGTTGCGGGACGGCAAATTAACCGGCGCCGGCGTGCTTATCCCTTGATCAAGCGGGCCTGCCGCCTTTTGTCGCGGTCGAGAGCGCATGCATGAGGTCTGTCCGCGATACCACGCCGACAATCTTGCCATTGTCGATGACTGGAACGCCCCTTGTTCTCAGCTTGACCATGAGTTCCAGCACCCGGGTCAACGGCGTATCCGGTTCCGCGTGAACCACGTCCTTTGTCATCACCTTTGCAACCGTCAATGACATGACTTCGTTGTAGTGCGGGACAAGATGGCCGGTATCGAAAAGAAACGCCTTCAGGAAGTCGAGCTTCGTGACCAGACCGACGAATTCGCCATTATCGATGACCGGAAAGGAATTAAAGTCGTTCTTGTCGAACAGTTCGCCAAGCTCGCGCAATGTCATGGTGCACGGGACGGTCTTAACATTCTTTGTCATGAACTGGCTGGCATGCCACTCTAAAAATTTATGCATCGGCATGACATCCTCCATTCGGTTCTGGCGAATAGGTTTAAATTGAGCATATCACGTAGGGCACAGGGAGCCATGCCGCAATACGACATAGGGGCGATGGCGAAGCCGCAACCCTTGTCTCGCTAGGGGAGATTCCCTTGCGCGCCGCCGTTTAATGGAACCGGTGGCCTTTCCAATCCGTTAAGACGGGCTTGGAAATCGGCAAAGCTGAGCCCTTTTCCTCCGCGCTCGCGGAAATAAACATGTTGGGCGAACCAGCGCATGGGGGGCGTGCTGAGCACCGTTGAAAGAAAAGCGTTTGGCGCGGTGAGGTTGAGAGCGAGACGGGTTGCATGCTGCAGCCAGAACCGCGGCATTTCCTTGGCGAGCGAAATCTCTGGCGGCGGCCCCAAATGCAGGAGATGATCGGCGACGACCTGAGCGGCGCGCCGGCCAAAATGGAACGCGGTCCCGATCCCTCCGCCTGTCGCGGGCGAAACCATGCCGGCGGCATCCCCGATCAGGGTGACGCCTTCCATGGCCCAGGGCGACACAATGCCGCCGCAGGGAATGCGTCCCATCCGCTGGGAGACGGCGCGTGCGTGCTCGAATCCGAAAAGCGCCTCCGTTTTGCGAAGGAACGCGCGCAAATGCGGCCGGCGTCCGTGGCCCGCCGCGACCCCCGCATGGAAGACCGACGGTCCCGGCGCGACCCAGGCCAGATAACCCGGCGCGAGTTTAGAATCGAGAAAGCAATGGAGGAAACGCGGATCGGCCCTCTCCAGATGGTCATACTCGACCTCGACCCCGGTCAGGAAATGCTGGTTGCGTCCCAGTCCGAAGCAACGCGCGACCTTGGACTGCGCGCCATCGGCGCCAAGAATATGCCGAGCCGAGATGTTGACGCCCGAAAATACGAAAAGATCGCCTTGCTTTTCGGCCCCCTCGAACGCCGTCCGCCACAGGATTTGCGCCCCTGCGCGCATTGCCTCCTGAGCCAGCCAGCCGAGAAGCCGTCCTGTCTCCGTCGTCAGAAAAAAGCTGCCGGGCGCGAACAGATCGACATGCTTCAAATTGGGCGCATAAAGGCGAACGCCGTAAACTCTCCGCGTCAGCGCGTGAGGGATGTCGACTTCCTCCGCCGCTTCGCTGAAGAGAATCCCCGCAGTCTTGACGCTATGTCCGGCGGACGGCTTGGCCTCGAGAACGGCGACCTTCAGTCCCCGCATCGCGGCGGTTTTGGCGGCGGCAAGCCCAGCAAAGCTGGCGCCGACAATCACAAGATCGTAGGGCTGTGGAGCACGCGACATGGCAAATCTCAATCAACGAATGCCGTAATTTAGCACGCGGAATGTGGCGGATATACAGCTTGGCGCCGATTCCGGGGATGCATCGAGGCGACAGGGAGCCCGTCTCTGCCGGTCGCGGTTGGCGCGGCGCTCAAGCAAACTCCGCCCATCTGGCCAACGGGCAAGCCGGACGCTGCTCACTCGCAATTCGTCATCCCGGCCAAGCGAAGCGCGAGCCGGGACCGCAAAAAGGTCGATGCTCCAACATGCTACGATCCCGGATAAGGCTTCGCCCTTCCGGGATGACGGCGGCGGCGATCCGTTGGCGGTTCCACTTCTGCTCAGATTGCGACTTGGCGGCCAATCTCAACCACTTGATCGACCGGCAGCCGGAAGAAGTCCGTCACCTGGGCCGCGTTACGTTCCATGGCTGCAAAAATGAGTTCCTCCCATTTCGGAAGGCCCTTGCCGTCCGTCCGGGAAACCACGGTTTCGCGGCCGACATAATATGTCACGTCGCTGAGGCTGATCTCACAGCCCCGCGCCTTTGCCTCCTCAAGGACCGGCGGGATCTCGGGCCGCTCCATGAAGCCGTAATTCACCGTGGCGCGCCAGAAATTCGGCCCCTCCGGGAAGAAGCGGAGCCTGTCTTCCGGCCGGACGAAAGGCACAGGCTCGATGGAGACATTGATCACCATGACGCTCTCATGAAGGGAGCGGTTGTGCTTGACATGCCAGGACATGACCGGCGGCACGCCTTCTTTCGAACGCGTCAAAAACACCGCTGTCCCGGGCACGCGCGGCACTCCCTTTTCGGCAAGGTCTCTCAGGAACGTATCCGTCCGAATATACTTGGACTTGAGAACCTGCAGGATGGCGTCCCGTCCGGAGTGCCAGATCCACATGAGGCTGAAGACGACAACCGCAAGGCCAATCGGGATATAGCCGCCTTCCTCTATTTTGGCCGCGTTGGCTACAAAGAAGGCGCTGTCGACAAGGATAAAACTTCCGGCGAAGGCGATGCTCATCGGAAGGCCCCAGTTCAATCTCTCCACCATCGCCATAAAGAGGAGCACGGAGGTCATAAGCATGGTGGCCGAGACGGCGATGCCGTAGGCCGCAGCCAGACCGTCAGACTTGCGAAAGGCGAGCGTCAGGCCGATGGTTATGGTCATCATGACCCAGTTCACGACGCCAATATAGATTTGCCCGTAGCCGAGCGCCGACGTCTGCTTGATGCGAAGGCGCGGCAGCCAGCCGAGCTGGATGGCCTGCCGGGTCATCGAAAAGGCTCCCGTGATGATCGCCTGGCTCGCGATGATCGTCGCGGCAGTCGCCAGGATGACAAACGGGATGAGCAAGGGCTTCGGGCAGAGCGCGTAGAACGCGTTCTCCGCGATGGGAGCGCCATTCAGGACGAGCGCCGACTGTCCTGCATAGTTGAGGACAAGGCATGGGAACACAACGTAAGTCCATGCCAGCTGAATGGGACGGCGGCCGAAATGGCCCATGTCGGCGTACAAAGCCTCCGCGCCGGTCACGCATAAGAAGACCGCGCCGAGAACCATGAAGGAGGTCAGTCCGCCCGAGAACAGATAGGTTAGCCCATAAGCCGGGTTTAGCGCCTCGAGAACCGATGGATGCTGGACAATTCCGCAAAAGCCAAGGATGCCTAGCGATACGAACCAGACGGCCATGATCGGCCCGAACATCTTGCCGATGACGGCGGCGCCGTGCGGCTGGACGAGAAACAGAAGCACCAGAACGCCGACGGTCGCCGGCACAACATAGTGCTCCAGGCTGCTCGTTATGATGGAGAGCCCTTCAAGGGCGGACAACACGGAGATTGCGGGCGTAATAACTCCGTCTCCGTAAATAAGCGCCGCCCCGAGCAAGCCGACAGCGACGATCACCGAGCGCTTCCTGTTGCGGACGCGAAGACCCTTCCGGCCGCCGACGAGCGCCATAAGGGCCATGATGCCGCCCTCGCCATGATTGTCGACGCGCATCGCGACGCCGACATATTTGATCGCGGTGACGATGATAAGCGTCCAGAAAATAAGGGAAAGCGACCCCAGCACCATCAGGCGGTCGGCGACCTGGGCGCCGGTCGAGCTCAGCACAACCTTCAGCGTGTAAAGCGGGCTTGTCCCGATGTCGCCGTAGACAACGCCGAGCGCAGCCAAAGCCAATGTTCCGGCGTCGCCTTTGCGTATCGCCGCGACCCCTTGCGGGATAGGGATTGCGGAGCTCCTGAAGCTCATGAACGACCCAGGTATCCTAGCTGCAAACGTCTGCGCAGCTTTAGCATGCGATCGTAAGAGGTGCATTAAGTCGCTAGGGTGAGTTTGAGGAAGGCGCTGTAAGAACGAAACGTGCAGAACGGTCTTATATTCCTATTCGCAAGTGGCGCCACGCGCTTCGCATTCGCCAAAAAGCGGTCTAAGCGCGCTTTTTTTTCATTCCTCTATGGATTTCGCAAGACGCTTCTTGCCGCAGTGGACCAAAGTGCGACGCTGTGCAACGAAAGTATAAGGACGATATCAAGGTTGCGAAGCCGCTAAGTCCGCAATCACAATGCCGCGTTTACAACAGCGAAGCCATGCGTCAAAACTTGCGCGACTTTGCGGGAGCGAACCGAATGCCAGCCTACGATCGTAAAATTGAAAGCCTCGGCTTTCAGGGTTTCGTCAATACCGTCTTCGGCCGCGTGGCTTCCCGCTACGATCTCATGAACGACCTGATGTCCGGCGGCGTGCACCGGCTTTGGAAGGACGCGGCCATCAACTGGCTCGCGCCATCCCGCTCCACGGCCTCGCTTCTGATCGACGTGGCGGGGGGCACGGGCGACATCACCCGCCGCTTCCTGCGCGCCGCGGGCCCTGGCTCCCAGGCCATTATCTGCGACATCAGCGGGGAGATGATCGAGGAGGGCGCGCGCCGCCTCGCCGATGAACATGCGCTTGGCCATGTCTGCTTCGCGCAGGCCAACGCCGAGTCGCTTCCCTTCAAGGAAAACGCCTCTGACTTTTACACCATCTCGTTCGGCATCCGGAACGTGCCGGGCATCCAGTCTGCGCTGAATGAGGCCTTCCGCGTCCTGAAGCCCGGCGGCCGCTTCCTGTGCCTCGAATTTTCGCAAGTGGCGGTCCCGTTCCTCGATTCGATCTACCAGACTTATTCGGACGCCGTGATCCCCGCTCTCGGCCGGGTCGTCGCAGGCGACGCCGAGCCTTATCGCTACCTCGTCGACAGCATCCGGAAGTTTCCCGACCAGCGCCGTTTCGCCCGCATGATGGAAAAGGCCGGGTTCTCGCGCGTGCAGTATCGAAATCTATCAGGCGGCATCGCCGCGATGCATTCCGGCATCAAGGCTTAAGCCGGGCCGCGCGCGCCATTCGTTCCGCACTCGTCATCCCGGAAGGGCGCAGCCTTATCCGGGATCGTAACATATTGAGGCGCCTGTTTTTTGTGATCCTTGCGCTTCCCTTGCCGGGACGCCAATCCGTTGGCCCGATTGGCGGCTTTTGCTTAAGCGAGCCAACGGATGGCCTATGGCCCAGAAAACTCGTTTAGGCCGAAAGCGGCCGGTCGGCTTATCGGCCGGACCTTCTCCTGTTGGGCGATGAGCGGGAGTAGGACGAACAACCTCCCGCGGAGTTTTTTGCGGCTTGTCGCATCGCCGGATTTCTTCGGCCTGGGACCAGCAGCGGCCCCTTCGCAGGCTATTCCGCGACCGGCTGACCTGGAACAGCCTCATAGGGATCGGCGTGTGCGACCTTCGCTGGCGTGGCCTTGGTCCCGGGCATGATTTCAAAGCGCGGGTCGAAATCGACCATCGTCGACGCAAGCTGCTTCAAAATACTTGCGTCGCCTTCGATCTTCGCGGCGCCCTCCGCAATCTGGGCTTCAAGCGTTTTCGCGCCCATCATGGTCTGCTCCAGGTCGGAGCGGTTGATCGTAAGCGTCAGATTGGGCCTCTTAGCCTGGAAACCCTTGATGTTGGTGAGCGTCGCGTTCTCAAGCTCGACGACGAACTTCCCGCCGTTATCTGGCGTAACAAGGTTCATCGTGAACCGCAGGCCCTCAGCCTTGCGGCTGTCCATGCGAATGGCAAGGAAGTTGAGGAAGAGTTCCGTTGACATGGCCCGGATCACGTCGGGGCTTGAGGTGTTGGCGGTTTCACCTTGAGGAATTCCTGTCCTGAGTTCATAGGCAGCGGCGAGGTAGCTGTTCCGCAAGCCTGGATTCTCCTGCTGGTACCCGATCTGCTCGAAAATGTCCGCGAGCAGATCCTTGGCCGCCTGATTCTGCGGTTCGGCCTGCACCAGCTTGTTCACGATTTCCTGAGCGAGGAGATACTTTCCCTCGTTATGCAGCTGCTGGCCGCGAGCCATGATCTTCGCCGCGCCGCCCATCATTTCCACATAAAGCGGCGCAGAATCGCCCGGCGACAGCGGGATGAGGGTGGCCGGATTGCAATCCCAGAAGCCGAGATAGCGCTGGACGACGCCGCGGCTGTTGTGTTGGGGCGAGCCATGATAACCGCGGCAGAACCATTTGTTTTGCAGGCTTTTCGGAACCTCGTAGACGTTGTGGACCTGGTTGATGGTCACGCCCTGGTTGGCGAGATGAAGCACCTGGTTGTTCATGTGGGCGTAGAGGTCGCGCTGACCGCGCAGGACTTCCTGAATCCTGTCGTTGCCCCAGCGCGGCCAATGGTGCGAGGCGAACATCACCTCGGCCTCTAAACCGAAGCGATACAGCGCCTCGCCGATATATTTCGACCAGTTCAGCGGATCGCGCACCGGCGCGCCGCGCAGGGTGTAGATGTTGTGCAGCGACGCGATGACGTTTTCCGCCATCCAAAGCGCCTTCATGTCGGGAATGTAGGTGTTCATTTCCCGGGGCGCTTCGGTGTTCGGCGTGTTCTGGAAGATCATCCTGACGCCGTCGACGTCGAACTCCTCGATAGGCTTCTCAACGTAACGGTTGGGCGCAATCAGACCAACCGCACCGGCCGACACGGCCTGCCCCAGGCCCTGACCGACATAACCGTGCGGGCTTGCAGGCAGCAGCAAGCCATATTGGAAAAACAAGCGCCGGTTCATCGCATTTCCGGCATAGACATTCTCGGAAATCGTGAAGTCCATGAAGTCGATGGGGGCTACGACGGGAACTTTCCCGGACCTCACATCCGCTTCGTCGACGATGCCGCGGACCCCGCCCCAATGGTCGGCATGGGTGTGGGAATAAATCAGGGCCGAGACAGGCAGGCCCTGGCCTACGTGCTGCTGAAGCAGCTTCCATGCCGCGACCACAGGTTCTTTGGACACTAGCGGGTCGAACACGATCCAGCCGGTCTTGCCGCGAACAAAGGTGATGTCAGAGAGATCGAAGCCGCGCACCTGGTAAATGCCCGGGATCACCTCGTAGAGGCCGTAGTTGTTGTTCAGCCTGGACTGGCGGAGCAGTGAAGGATGGATGCTGTCGAATTCATCCTGCTTGTCCAGAAACTGAAATCGCTCCATGTCCCAGGCGACATGGCCGGCTTCCGCCATGATTTTGAGGTCTTTCATGGGGGCGATGAGCCCCTTCTTATACTCCTCTAAATCCCTCGTGTCCGCGAATGGCAAGCCTTCGCGCGCCTGCTTGAGGACCTCCAGCGTGAATTTCGAGGGCGCTTTGCCCTTGGGATGGAAATGCCCCTTCAATGGAGGAGGCGACTGAGGCTGCGTTTGCGCGTTTGCAGGACCATCGTCCAGGATCACCTTTCCAGCTACCGCAAAGGCCGTTCCGACCGCAGGAAGAGTCTGCATGAATTCGCGTCGTGTCGCCATCGTCGTCTCCACATCGCCCGTTTCCGCGAAACCAATCGGGCGTATATGGCTTCCTGGCTGCTAAGCAGGAGTCCTCCGAAGCGCTTAGGTACAAATTTAATTTGGTGATTTAGAAAATGTGCGCTTGAGTGACTGACCTAAAGCCCGGTACCTGGCTCCCGCGTCGCGGCCGGCCAGGCTCTCACTTCCGGTCGGGGTCATCAGTGAGCGTCGAAGCTACAAAGCCTATCGAACTGCGGGGCAACGCGAACAATTTCCGCAGCTGAAGGTCAAGCTGCCCATATCTTATCGGAACGGCGAGTCCGGTTGCGACCCTCTGCAGAATAGGTGGAAGCGTGGGTGAAACCATGCGACGAGGAGCTGGGCCGCAAGGATCTTTGGCGCGACATGGCGGCCCAGCGCTGCCTGTCATCGCCGGGCGTGACCCAGACAGCCGAAAACGCGTTGCTCCTTCTGGATGGCCGGGTCAATGCCGCCCATGACCAATCATGCCTTCAACCCGCCGCCTCCAGTCCCAAGAACGACGCTTAGGCCATGCCACAATGGTAAACAGCGCGTTGCCCCGCCAACTGGTTAAACTGCGGATGGTTAACGGGACCGCGCCGGAATTATTTCCGGTCTGGTTTATGCTTAAAGAACGGTATACGCGGCGCAAGATGAGGAGCGCCGCGCCTTCGAAGTGACGCGAAATAATTCCTATATGTCGCTGCAAATAAACAGCTTTTCTTCACACATGACCTCCCATTAAATAGAATTCCTGATTACGCATAAAGGTCAGCCAATTTCAGCAGTTTGTACGGCATAGGAGCTGTCCTGAGCGAGACATAGGCGAGCCTGTCGATGAGGATTTCGAGCCTGTAT
>JBAVVQ010000522.1:0-4098 GCA_049697375.1 Rhodomicrobium sp. | reverse complement strand
CCGCCATGATTTGGCTGCGCTAAATGTCAACACTGCCTAGTATGAGTTGGCGGCCGGGCGAAGAGCCTGTTCCTGGAGATCGCAGGTCGTGCGACGCGCTCGATGTGGTGATCGTGCCGCGTGTGCGCGATCTCGGAGGTTTCAACGTTCGCCGCGCGTTGCCATCGGCCCAGCGGCAGATGGTGGGACCATTCATCTTCTGGGATCAGATGGGGCCGGTGGAGTTTCTCGCAGGGGAGGGGATCGACGTGCGGCCGCATCCGCATATCGGTCTGGCGACTCTGACCTATTTGTTCGAAGGAAAAATTTTTCACCGCGACAGCCTTGGCTCGGCGCAGGCGATCACACCCGGCGATGTCAATTGGATGACGGCCGGCAAGGGCATCGTTCATTCCGAGCGAACGTCGCCCGAATGGAAGACGCAGCCGGTCCGCAAGATGTTTGGCATCCAGAGCTGGGTTGCGTTGCCTGAAGCCGCGGAGGAGGTGAAACCCGACTTCTTCCATCACCGCGCGGAAATGTTGCCCGTGATCGAAGCCGAAGGGAAGCGCGTACGCCTTATCGCAGGTTCGCTTTTTGGTGAAACCTCGCCCGTGCGCACCTTTTCGGAGATGTTCTACGCCGACGTGGAACTCTCTCCTGGCGCAAAAATTCCCCTGCAGGCCTCCCATGAGGAGCGCGCCATCTATGTTGCTGAAGGAACGATCGACATCGCCTGCGATACTTTCGAAAGCGGGCGCCTTCTTGTTTTCCGCCCGGGAGATGAGATTACGGTAACGGCTGTCGCGCCGAGCCGCCTCCTGTTTCTCGGGGGCGAGCCCATGGAGGGTCCGCGCCATATCTGGTGGAATTTCGTGTCCTCGTCCCGTGAGCGGATCGATCAGGCGAAAGAAGATTGGGCGCAAAGGCGGTTCGATATCGTACCCGGCGACGAGCAGGACTTCATCCCGTTGCCTAGGTAGGCCCCGGCCGGAATCGCTATCGGCGCCCCTGGTGTGGTGTCCGGTCAGCAATGCGAACGACTCCGCGGTCCCCGGCGGCGTCAGTAGACGACTTTCATGAAATAGAGGCCACAGGCCGGGGCGACAGGCCCGCAGGCCGCCCGATTGCGTTCTTCAAGGGCCCTTTGCAAATCGGCGGGCCGCCACTTGCCTTCCCCTACCAGCTTCAAACTGCCGGTGATCGAGCGAATCTGATGATGAAGGAATGAGCGGGCGCTTGCTGTGATCGCGATGACCTCGCCGTCTTGCACGACGTCCAGGCTTTTCAGTGTGCGCAGCGCCGATTTTGCCTGGCATTGGGCCGCGCGGAAGGTTGTGAAGTCGTGGCGGCCCAGGAGGAATTGAGCAGCCTCCTGCATCGCCAGCGCATTCAGCGGAGGTCCGACTTGCCACGCGCGGTTGCGGTCGAGCGCAAGGGGCGCACGGCGATTGCAAATGCGATAGAGGTAGTGCCGGGCCTTTGCCGAAAACCGGGCGTCGAAATTCTCATCCACGATTTCGCAGTGAAGGATCGCAATGGGGGATGGCCGCAGGTGAAAATTTAACGCGTCTCGCACCGTGCCCGCGGGAAAATCGCGCAGCAGGTCGAAATGAGCGACCTGGCCGCGGGCATGAACGCCGGCGTCGGTCCGCCCCGCGCCGCGGGGAATGACCTGCTGCCGGGTTAACCTCTCGATGGCCCGGGCCAGTTCTCCCTGAACGGATGGACCGTTCGACTGGATCTGCCAGCCCGAGAAGGGCGTGCCATCGTATTCGATCGTGATCTTGTAGCGCGGCATTCACAACGAACCCACGGCGCGTCGTTTACATCCGGTCTCGTTCTTGTGTCGGTTCGCGCTCCTGTGTCGGGCCACGCTCTTGTGTCGGGGCGCCGCGAGGCCCGACGCCGCCGCCGCGAACAGGAGGCATCATGACCGTGTCAGAGTTGCAAAGACGCCGGGTCTGTTCTCTTTGCGAACATGGCTGAGGCGTGAGGTCCTTGGAGAAGCAAACGCGCACCTCCCGTAATAGCCTTCTCGAGCATACGACCTGGATCATGTCATCGCTCAGCTGCTTATTGGCGTCAAGGAAAGCGGTGCGGAGCTCCTCAGGCGAAAGGGAAAGCGTCTTTGACAAATCCTGGAATTGCTCTGGAATATGGACCTTGCCATAAGCCTCCCGGGCCGCATTGAAATACTCGCGCGGATCGAGCCCGGAGCATACGCCGTGCTTCTTGTACTCCTGGATGACAAGGTGCCGGCTTGGCATAATGTCCATCATCCGATCGATCGTTTCCTCCGGCACCCAGGGACGCCTGTCGGATTCACACATCTCCGGCCAGCCTCTGCGCTCATATTGCGGCCAAAGACCATGCAGAACGAAAGCGTAAGGCCGCGCGCTATGGCACTGCTCGCCGGCATCGCCCCGCCGACGGCTATAGCCGCGCCAGTCATTATCCCTGTCATCGTCGTCGCGGCGCTCATAGAAGCGATAGCGGTTATATCCGCCGTACCCTCCATGCCCGCGGTCCCGGTCATAATAGCGATTGCGGCCGCCCCTTTCTCCTTCCCCGTGGGTATCGCAATAGGTCGGGGACCAGCTCAGAGAGAGGACGTAATAATCAAAGTCTCCAGCCTCGGCGCCGCGAGAGCCTTGGGCATACGAAGACTCTGGCGCAAGGGCGCAAGCAGCCACGACGCTTGCGGCCAAAAAAAACAAGCGGAAAAAATGGCTTAGTCCCGCATTCATGGCCTTCTACTCACTTTCTTGAAACATCACATGGTAAGAACGAAGCCGGAACATAGCGGTCTCGGCACCAATGTCAAGCGCTCTTCCGGATGGCGGCGCCAATCGATAAGAGGGCGCGTTCTTGTCTGGCAAGCCATTATTTCTTTGTCCTGAAAACGCGATCGAGGATCCGGCCTGCGGCCGTGCCGAGCGACCTCACAAGCGACTTGCCGAAGGCTTCCGCGTAGGTCTGGCGGCCGCCGCCCTTTTTGCCGCTCTCCTTGCGAGGCGGCGGGGGAGGCGGAAGCTCGCTCGCGCCCGGCTTTTTGGGGATACGGAATTCGCCCGCCCACTCTTCGTCGCTTGCCGGGCCGCTCCCGCGGCGTTCGCCCCCAAGGTTTTCGTAGGCCCCGGCGTGATCGTCTTCGTGGTCGTATTTTCCGGCGAGAGGGCTTGCCGCGACGATCGCCTTGCGCTCCGCCTCGTTCAAGGGACCGAGCCGCGAGGATGGGGGGCGGATGAGGGTGCGCTGAACGATCGAAGGCTCGCCTCTCCCTTCGAGGAAGGAAACGAGGGCCTCGCCCGTTCCAAGCTCAAGGATCGCCTTTTCGGCGTTGAGCGCGGGATTGGGCCGGAAGGTTTCGGCCGCGGCCTTGACCGCGCGCTGCTCGCGGGGCGTGAACGCGCGAAGGGCGTGCTGGACGCGATTGCCGAGCTGGCTGGACACGCGGTCGGGCACGTCAAGCGGATTTTGCGTGATGTAATAGACGCCGACGCCTTTCGAGCGGATGAGGCGCGTCACCTGTTCGATGCGTTCCAGAAGCGCTTTCGGGGCCTCGGTGAAGAGCAGATGCGCTTCGTCGAAGAAGAAGACAAGCTTCGGTTTATCGGGATCGCCGACTTCAGGAAGCTTCTCGAAGAGCTGGGTGAGGAGCCAAAGCAGAAAGGTCGAGTAAAGCCGGGGCGTGGACATCAGCTTGTCGGCGGCGAGCACGTTCACGATGCCGCGCCCCTCCGGCGTGGTTCGCATCAGGTCGGCGATGTCGAGCTCCGGCCGCCCGAAGAAGAGGTCGGCCTTCTGCTCGTCGAGCACAAGCAGCCGCCGCTGAATCGAGCCGACAGAAGCCTTCGATACGTTCCCATATTTTTTGGAAAGCTCGCTTGCCCGGTCGGCGACGAGCGAAATGACGGCGCGCAAGTCACGCAAATTGACAAGCGGCAGTTTCTCATCGGCTGCGACCCGGAACGCAATGGTGAGAACGCCTTCCTGGGTCTCGTTCAGCTCCATCAGCCTTGCGAGAAGCATCGGCCCAAGGGAGCCGATCGCCGCGCGGATCGGGTGGCCCTGCTCGCCGAACAGATCCCAGAAAACGGTGGGACAGGCTTCGTA
>JBAVVQ010000521.1:0-8395 GCA_049697375.1 Rhodomicrobium sp. | reverse complement strand
TCCATATGTGTGAGGATGGTAGCGCCGCCCCGCACCCTGGACAACCCGGTGACGGCGAGCGTATCGCCGCGGGCCTCCGCTTTCGCGCCGCAAGCCGTGAGCCCGGCCACCATGGCGGCGAGCCGGTCGCTTTCCTTGACGCGGAGTTCCGCGAGCCCGTTCATGATCGTCTCTCCTCGCGCGAAAGCGGCAAGCGCGGCAAGGATCGGATATTCGTCTATCATGGCGGGCGCGCGCTCCGCCGGAACCTCGACGCCCGTGAGTTGGCTCGTCTTCGCCCGAATGTCGGCGACCCTTTCTCCATTCAGCTCGCGCTCGTTTTCAAAGGAGAGATCGGCTCCCATTTCGTTTAAGGTTTCGTAGAAGCCGGCGCGCGTGGGGTTGATCAGAACATTCTTGATGAGAAGGTCCGAGCCGGGACAGAGAATGGCCGCTGCGGCGAGAAATGCGGCGGAGCTTGGATCGCCTGGAACCACAACGGGCTTCCCCTTGAAAGCTTGCCGTCCCTCCAGCGATATGCGGACGCCCCCCTCGCCAGCCGGCTCCGATGAGACGCCGGCGCCGAAATAGGCGAGCATCTTCTCGGTGTGATCCCGTGTCTTCTCGCTCTCGATCACCGATGTCTCCCCCGATGCGAGCAGCCCCGCAAGCAGGACCGCGGATTTCACCTGCGCCGACGGCACGGGAAGCCGATAGGCCATAGGCACGAGGTTCGACGTGCCCTGAAGCGTCAGTGGCAGCGTGTTGCGGCCTTCCTCCTCGATATTGAGTCCCATTCTTTTCAAGGGATCGAGGACGCGCCCCATCGGCCGCTTGCGCAAAGAGGCGTCGCCTGTGAACACGGCGCGGATCGGGTGACCTGCGACGACGCCCATCATCAGGCGCGCGCCCGTGCCCGAGTTCCCGAAATCGAGATCCGAAAGCGGGCTGGTCAGCCCGCCCAGACCCCTGCCAATCACGGTCCAAATGCTCCCCGTCTTTTCGACATGCGCCCCGAGATTCTGCAGGGCGCGCGCCGTGCAAAGGATGTCTTCGGATTCGAGAAGGCCGGTTATTTCGGTGCGTCCCTCCGCGAGCGCGCCGAGGATCAGCGCGCGGTGCGAAACGGATTTGTCTCCCGGCACCGAAAAGGTCCCGTGAATGGGGCCCGAGTTTCGTGAGGTAAGGGGCTTTGCTGCGGCAGGAAGCTCGGACATCGATCGAAACGGCCTTCTTTGGAAATACAAGCAGAACTTTTGCTCGTGATAGACCTATGTTAAGTGAGCGTGTCAATCGGGCCGGGGACCGCGCCTCACAATTTCCGCTTTTCGCTCGCTTTGCCTTTGACAGGTGGAGTGGTTGCTGACTATCCCAATGCAAAAATTCGGCACCTTGCGCCACGCCCCAACAGTTAGGAAGTTTCACAGCAATGTCCATAAAAGCCGAACGCGGCACAAAGCGTATCTGCCAATCCTGCGGCAGCAAATTCTATGATCTGATGCGCAATCCCATCATTTGCCCCATGTGCCAGGCTGTTTACCAGGATGGCGGGACGCAGGCGCGCATGCCGGCCGGTGGGAACAATCTCGACGCCGACGACGATGCCGTGCTGGACGCTGGCAGGGGCGGCCTCGAATTCGTGCCGCTTGATGAAGTCGCAGCGCGCGAGGAGGAACTCCCCGATATCGAGGGCAGCGATATTGGCGAAGCCGCCGACGACGACGAGACGCTCGACACTGGCGGCGAGGAGGAGCCTTTCCTCGAAAGCGAGGACGAGGGTGAAGCTGATGTTTCCGGCTTTGGCGTCGGCGGCGGCAAGGATGACGAGAACTGATGCAACACCCCGATTAAGAGTGTGGGCGCCTCCTCGCATTTTCCTTGCCGTACACCTCTCGAAGGATTAAGTAGCAGTGCTTGTCGGCATACTCGCTATTAGATGTGCCGAGGGGGCCATAGCTCAGCTGGGAGAGCGCTTGAATGGCATTCAAGAGGTCGGCGGTTCGATCCCGCCTGGCTCCACCAAATTGACAGTTATTTGTTCTGCACTGCGTCGAGGTGAATTTCTTGAAACACCACGCGGTCACCATATATGCTCCTTAACACGTCCACGTCGGACACGTCCTCATATCGCCGCTGCCACGGCGAAATAGCTGACAGACCGGAGTGTGCATTTGGCACGAGGAGGTGCTACCGTGGAAGAATCTCTAAAAGATTTCGAGCTTGAGGCCTGGGGTGAAGGCGAGTTGGCTTACATCAAGCAACTTAAGGCAAAAGATGTGGCGGAGCTTTTCCCGCAACTTGGCGGTCTGCCGGACGGCATCGACCTTTATGCTGTGGTGTCCGCCGACGGTACGCCGATGGTTCTAACCGACAGCCGCTCGGCGGCGTTGGAGAATGTTGAAGAAAGCGAACTCGAACTGGTTACGCTTCACTAGCTCTTTGATCCGAAAGAGTCGCACCGCAAAGCCGCATTCTGTGCGGCTTATTTTTTTGTCCCGCGGAAGCGCCGACCGGTCTTCCCCAGCCCAAGCCGACGCCGCCGAGCGTCACTTGGCGCCTTACGCACTCCGATCAACTCGTGCGCGCACACCTATCGAGTGCGGAATTAAGCTGCGTGAGACGCGGCCTTTTCTGTCAGCACGGCATAGATAGCCGCGCGGTCGCGGCACGCGCGAAGCTTCTCTACGGCCCCCGGCTCACGCAGCAGGCGGGAAACCCTGGCGAGCGCCTTGAGATGATCGGCGCCAGCGGTCTCGGGCGCCAGGAGAAGCATGACGATGTCAACCGGCTCTTCATCGATCGAGTCGAATTCGACGGGCTCGTCGAGACTGGCGAAGACACCGACAGTCTGCCGCAGGTTAGGAAGCTTGCCATGTGGGATCGCAATGCCGGACCCGACGCCGGTCGATCCAAGCCTTTCACGCTGGATGAGCGTGTTGAAGATCTCAAAGCTGCTCAGCCCCGTGAGATCCGCCGCACGGTCGGCAAGCATTTGAAGCACCTGCTTCTTATTGGCCGCTTTGAGGGACGGCATGACGCCGTAAGGCGTTACGAGGTCGCTAAGATCCATGTCTTGTCCCACGCGTAAACGTCCTCCATGTGCCTCTATGCACGTTAAGGTTTGGCGCCCGCGACAATGCCGCTGGGATCAATCCACCCGATGTTCCCATCGGGACGCCTGTAGACAACATTGATTCCACCATGCGAAGCATTACGGAACACAAGAAAAGTCTGGTCGGCCAGATCCATCTGCATCACGGCATCGCTCACCGACATGGCGCGCACACGCGCTGGCGTTTCAGCGATTACCGCCGGGGCGCTCCCTCCGCTTCCGGCGTCACCGGCCTGCTCCGCGTCGATCACATAATCAATACCCGCACCATCGTAAAGTTGCGCGGGGCCGTCCGCGCCTTGTCCATGACTTTTAAGCCTGCGCTTATAGCGGCGCAACCGTTTTTCCAGCCGCTCCAGGGCTGAATCAACGCTGCCGTAAGCATCTGCCCCGCTGCCGGTCGATTGAACGTCCAACCCGGAAGCGAGGTGGATGGAACAATGGGTGAAAAACCCATCATGATTTTTCTCAAGGCTGATCTGACCCGAAAGCGAGCGGCCAGAAAATTTATCGAGAGCCGTATCCACGCGATTTAATGCGTAAGTCCGCAGACTCTCACCGAGATCGATGTTTTTGCCTGTTACCTTGATTGTCATTTCAGTATTGTGGGGTTCTGGCGTTCAAGTTTGGGCAGTCTCGCACACCATAATATAATATGGGGCGAATATTAGGCGCAACACATAAAAACTATTTCAACTAAGGGTAAGTTCTGGGACCGAGGGGAGTAAAATACTTTACCGGGCGCGATGCCTGGCGCCCGATATTTTCTGAGAGCATTTTTTTGCCGCCCGTTTCCCTCCCAGAGCTCTAGCGCGGGGCGAGAACCATGATCATCTGCCGCCCTTCAAGACGCGGTTCCAGCTCTACCTTTGCCACGGCGCCGGTTTCTTCTTTGACTTTCATCAGAAGTTGCATGCCAAGCTCCTGATGCGCCATCTCGCGTCCGCGAAAGCGGAGCGTTACTTTGACCTTGTCGCCTTCATCGAAGAACTTCTTAATCGAACGCATTTTGACATCGTAATCATGCGAATCGATATTGGGACGGAGCTTGATTTCCTTAACCTCGACGGTCTTCTGTTTTTTGCGCGCCTCAGCAGCCTTCTTCTGAGACTGGAACTTGTACTTCCCGAAATCCATGATCTTGCAGACGGGGGTTTCCCCGTTAGCCGCAATCTCCACGAGATCGAGACCAACCTCCTGAGCTCTGGCAAGCGCGTCGCGCTTATTTGTTGTGCCGTGATTCTCGCCCGTCTCATCGATGAGCTGAACATCACGTGCAATAATGGCTTCGTTTATGCGCGGCCCCTCTTTAGCGGGCGCGCGTGTGATGGGACGGCGTATTTGACTTCTCCTGTGTTTGTTAACGAAAAGCAGGCCGCTCCAACTTCTCCGGGGCGCGCCTATAAAATGAGGATAAAAACACGAATAGACAAGTCAAGCGGCATGTTGCGACACACACGATTATGCCGGGCCTGGATGACTGCCGTGTGTTTACTTTTTTATTGCGCTCCTGAATGTTGTGGCAAGCTGGGTGCCAATGAGCCGGTCGTAAACGGACAATGTTTGCAGTTGCAGGGTGCGCTTTGAAAATGCGGTGCGGGCGCGCTCCATGCAATGCTCTCGCAGCGCTTCCAGCTCATTCCCCGACAAAGTCAGCGCAACGCAAAGCGATTCGCACAGCTCTTGCGAATTACCCGGTTCGAAAAGCCATGGATTACGCCGAGGACGCGGTTCGGGATCTTTAACGCCGCCTTCCGCCAGGCTCACGACCCGGGCCACGGGGGCAGGCTCCGATCCGACTGTTTCGGGAAAAGCGCCGATATTGGAGGCGATGACCGGACAGCCCATAGCCTGCGCCTCGATCGCTGCGCGGCCGAACGCTTCGGGTTCGATCGACGGCAGGACCGCCAAGGACGCCGCCTTGAACGCGGCCGGCATATCGTCGCAATGGCCAGCGATGATGACTCGGCCTGCGAGGCCGTGCGTCTCGACGAGGCTTTCCAATTCGGCGCGATAGGTAGACCGGCTTTGATGGTCGCCCACAAGGACGAAGACAATGTCATCGTGCTGAGACCGCGTGCGGAAGAGAGCGGCTGCATCAATAAGAACACGCTGCCCTTTCCACCGGGTCAGGCGGGCTGGCATCAAAACGATTCGCATGGACGGCCCGACACCCCAAGCGTCGCGAAGCGCCCTTACGCGCTCCGATCCGACGGACGCCGAATCGAATCGTATCTCATCAAGCCCCCGATAGATGACGCCGACACGCTCAGCGGCTTCGGGGTGACGCCCGCGCACGATGCGCGCTGTGTATTGAGAATTGCAGATGACGGCGTCACCGCGCGCCATCACGCTGTTGTAATAGGCTTTTATGCGGCTGCTTTGATTGTAGATGCCGTGATAGGTCGTTACGAAGCAGCGTTTGGTTCTGCGCGTGGCGACGAACGCGCTCCAGGCAGGCGCCCGGCTTCGAGCGTGGACAAGGCTGACCCCTCGCTGGCGTATGAGACCCGAAAGCCTCAAGGCGTTGAACAGCATCAAGCCCGGGTTCTTCGTTTTGGAGGGGAAGCGGATCAACTCGCCGCCCACGTCGGCCAGTTCCTTTTCAAGCCTGCCTCCGGAGCTAACGACAAGCGCCTGCCCCCCGCCCAAGGTCACGGCTTCGGCGATTTCGATTGTGGTCCGCTCAGCGCCTCCGGTCGAAAGCTCCGGAATGACTTGCAAAATGACCGGCCAAGGGTTTCGATTTAACATCAGTGCGCGCCAGAAAATGAGAGTGCGGCCATGCACGGGAATGGATTTCGAATGAACGTGACCTCTGTGCTCGGTCTCATGAAAGAAGCATAGGATGAACAGCGAAGAATCGCAATTGCTCGAAGTTCACGGCGACGGCCGCGCAACATTGTCCATCGCCTACCGGTTTCATGAACCTGAAGGAAAGAGGCCGGCCTATGTCTGGTTCTGCGGCTTCGGGTCCGAGATGGGGAGCCTGAAGGCGGAAGAACTTGCGCGATGGACGGCGGATGCAGGCGCGGGCTTTCTCAGGTTCGACTATTCAGGCCATGGCCGTTCGGACGGACGTTTTGAGGATGGCACAATCAGCGCGTGGCTTGACGAAGCGGCTGCGGTCTATTTGGCGGCGCTCCGGCCAGGGGATGCGGCTGTCTTCGTGGGATCGAGCATGGGCGCCTGGATCGCGCTTCTTCTCGCCCGGCGTTTGGTGCGCGAGGGCGCGGCGCTGCCGAAGGGCATGGTTCTGATCGCGCCAGCCTGGGACATGACACGTCTCATGTGGCGGCGTTTGCCGCCCGCCGCGCGCGCCGCCGTCGAACGCGACGGCGTCTTCTATCGCCCCTCCCCTTACGGCGATGGCCCTTACCCGATCACGAAGAAACTCATCGAGGATGGAGACAAACATCTGCTCGGAGAGGGATCGGCGCCGCTTGATCTGCCGATCCGAATCCTTCACGGCCGCCAGGACCCGGATGTGCCGTGGCAGCACTCGCTCGAGCTGCTCGATATCATCGCCGGGGCCGATATCCGGCTGACTCTTATCAAGGACGGCGACCATCGCCTGTCCCGGCCGCAAGACCTTGCGCTTCTCCGAGCGGCGCTGACAGAATTTCTCTGAACCGAGTCTCGGGAATGGCCAGTTTATGGATGGAGAAAGGGAAAGCCTGTACTTAAAGTAATCAGGAAGCCTTGCTAGCCGGCGAGACGAGGCTTCTGTTGCGCAAACGCGCTGCTAAACATGCCCAAAGCGGTAGGGTTGGCGATCTCTTGGAGTGTTAGATGAGCGGTATATCGAGAAAAAACAGCGGCGCCGAGGCGGCAAAAGCGCCCCAGCGCCAACGTCGCAAATCGCAGCCTTTGGTCAAGCAAGGCGACATTGCGCCTGATCTTTCTCCAACAGGGGTAAGCGAATTTTACGTCATGGAGGCCACCCAGGGAGCGCAGGAAGCACAGCTTGCCGCCCTGAAAGTGATTATGGATGGACCGCCGCCCTTAGATATAAACAGCGAGCCAGTTCAGGCCATTATCGCCGGCGGCTCCCCGGACGATGCCGCGCGTCTGCTGAACTCGCTCGGGCAACCCGCGGCAAAAAGGGAGTTGCGGCGCACGAGCGACCAGTTGGCTGACGATTGGCGAAGCGGCGGTTATCCCTACAAATACAAGATGCTGCGCAAGGACTACGAAGAGCAGAAGTTCCAGCTGCAGACAGAGCTGCTCAAGCTCCAGGCGTGGGTGAAAGAGTCGCAGCAGCGGGTCATCATCTTGTTTGAGGGGCGCGACGCGGCCGGCAAAGGCGGCACCATCAAAAGGTTTATGGAGCATATGAATCCTCGCGGCGCGCGCGTCGTGGCTCTGGAAAAGCCCGGCGACGTTGAACGCGGCCAGTGGTATTTCCAGCGCTACACTCAGCACTTGCCCACGGCTGGCGAAATCGTGCTGTTCGACCGTAGCTGGTACAACCGGGCCGGTGTCGAGCGTGTCATGGGCTTTTGCTCACAGGCCGATTATGAAGAATTCCTGCGTCAGGCGCCGGAGTTCGAGCGTCACCTTGTCCGGAGCGGCATCCATCTGATCAAATTCTGGTTCTCGGTCAGCCGCGAAGAGCAGAAGCGCCGTTTCAAGGAGCGTAAAAATCATCCGCTCAAGCAATGGAAGCTCTCGCCGATCGACATGGCGTCGCTCGACAAATGGGACGATTACACCCGCGCCAAGGAAGCGATGTTCTTCCACACCGACACGGCGGACTCTCCCTGGACGGTGATAAAATCCGATGACAAAAAGCGTGCGCGGTTGAATGCCATGCGCTATGTCCTTCATTCCCTGCCTTACAATGACAAGGAGCCGGAGCGGGTCGGGCCGATGGACGATCTCCTGGTTGGGCGCGCGAACATCATCCACGAACGCGGCGAGCACGATCTCATCACCGGGCGCTATCGCTCATCGGTCTAGAGCTACCGCTCCGGGAATTCGCGAGCGACGTCCCACGAGGGATCGGCCTTTCTGCCGCAAAACGCACATTTCACGAGCCGGCGCGCTTGCCGACGAACGGTCGTGAAGGCGGTGAACCTTAACCGGGTCCGAAAACCGGCGCGCCCTTGTGAGAAGAGGCAGACTGCTATACATGCTCGCAGACGATTTCTTATTCGACTGATGCAAAACGGCGATTATGGCTGACCCCTACAAGACGCTTGGCGTCGAGAAAAGCGCGACCGAAGAGGATATTCGCAAGACTTACAAGAAGCTCGCGAAGAAGCACCACCCTGACCTCAATCCGGGCGACAAGGAGGCCGA
>JBAVVQ010000520.1:0-2049 GCA_049697375.1 Rhodomicrobium sp. | reverse complement strand
CCAGATCGAGTTCAAATCGACACCACGCAAAAGCGCCAGAAAACCACAGAAAATCAAAATGCTATGGGCAGGCAGCCGTCACTCAGCCGGACAGATGTGCTTGACCTATTTAAATGCAAAGATGGTTTTCGATCTCTGCGATCCTCCCTAGCCTTTGGGTGTTGAACCGACGCTGCGCAACTGTCCTGCCAGGATTTCAGCCTGCCAATCTGGATCCAAGGATACACCGAGGACAGTATGGCAATGGCTACAGAGAAACTGCAAACACGGGCAGGTTTTTCCGGAGACTTCGTCCCTCGCTCGGATAGCCTCCACGACAACGGTCGCGACTGTCTCGCATTTGGGGCACTTTCCTGTCATGGCTTCCTCCGCGGCCGGCGGTCGGCCAAAGCGTGTGTCAGTAATTATCACTTAATTCAGGCCTTACTCAAATTTATCGTCTGACTACTCTGTTTTCATCTAAAAATAGACGGCCATCGACGGACTGCTCCATATAACCAAGCCAAGCCTAACTTGGAACTTTTGGCTGCGAATTGCTATAATCAATAGAAACGTAAGCTTATCTTTGGCTTCGGGAGAGATCGAATGTTGGAGCCGAATGTTTTGTTCGAGGAGTTCAGGTTTCGCTCCGCCCTAGCGCAAACTCAAATAGAGCTGCTTGAAGACAAGGTCCAGGAATTTCGCTCTTTTGTTAAGGAAGCAGAAGAACGTCTGGAGAGGATCCACGAAGAAGCCAAGGTCGTTACAGCAAAGAGCTGGTGCGACTCCAATGGGGAGGCGATTTGCGCGCTGGGTGAACGTGAAAAGGTAAATGCTGCACAATAGGAACCATTACGAACCCGGCGATGGGACCAGTGACCGCTTTTGAAGTTCGCAGGCTTGACAAACGGCCTTGATGAGCAGCCGTCGCGGAGCCAGCTTTGGCAGCACCCCTTGTAAAACAATAGTATAACCCCCATCTGCTCAAGATCGAGCTTCGGCCGACGACTTGGCCTCGCGCATGCGGCGCGCCTGACTAACGACCTCTCCCAAGAAATCTCGAATTTGAGCTGCGCTGTGGCGCGGAATTAAAAAACGTACGTAAAGGGATAGCCCATGAACACGGGAACTGTAATGTGGTTTAATAATCAAAAAGGCTTCGGCTTCATTCAGCCGGATAACGGCAACAAAGATGTTTTTGTTCATATCAGCGCGGTGGAACGCGCAGGCATGTACGATCTTAAAGAGGGTCAGAAGGTCTCTTTCGACATCGTCTCCGACAGCAGGACCGGCAAGTCTGCCGCGGAAAATCTGCAAGCCGCCTAACGGCAACGCATCCCGGGATGCTGCCCATCAAAATCTTTAGGCAATTCCGTTTAACATTGAGGTTAGAGCCATGAAATTTCGCCCTCTGCACGACCGGGTGGTCGTACGTCGCATTGAAGAGGACAAGAAGACGGCCGGCGGCATCATCATTCCCGACACCGTCAAAGAAAAGCCGATGCAAGGCGAAGTCATTGCAGTCGGGCCCGGCGTGCGTGACGAAAGCGGCAAGATCGTGCCCCTTGATTTGAAAAAGGGTGACTGCGTGCTATTCGGCAAGTGGTCGGGCACGGAAGTCAAGATCGATGGCGAAGAGCTGGCGATCATGAAAGAGAGCGATATCTTCGGAGTCATCGAGGGAAAAGCGTCCGCGCGCGCCGCGGCCTGATCGCGCCCCTCTCCGCTATCAATTCAATGCCCCCACCTCAGGCGAAGCGATACGACGATTCGCCTCCTCAAAATCTGGAGTAGCTACCATGGCAGCCAAAGACGTAAAATTCGCTCAAGACGCCCGCGACCGGATGTTGCGCGGTGTCGACATTCTCGCCAATGCCGTCAAGGTGACGCTCGGCCCAAAGGGCCGGAATGTCGTGCTTGATAAGAGCTACGGCGCTCCTCGCATTACCAAAGATGGCGTCACTGTCGCCAAGGAGGTCGAACTCGAGGACAAGTTCGAGAACATGGGCGCTCAGATGGTGAAAGAGGTGGCAAGCAGAACCTCCGACGTTGCCGGCGACGGCACCACCA
>JBAVVQ010000519.1:0-2571 GCA_049697375.1 Rhodomicrobium sp. | reverse complement strand
ATGCAATCGGCTCCGTGGAGGGTGTCGGTTTTGTGCGTGTGCAGATCGTGTTCAACCCGCCTTGGGAACCGAGCCGCATGTCGGACGAGGCCCGCGTGGCGCTCAATATGTTTTAGCCAAGCAGGGGCGAAGGAAAGCAGGGAATGGTAAGAGCGAGACCGAAAGTTTTGACGCTGACGGATGCAGCGGCTGACCGGGTGAAGGCCATCATAGCGCGCTCGGACAAGCCGTTCGCGGGCTTGCGCGTCGGCGTGAAAAAGGGCGGCTGCGCGGGCATGGAATACACGATGGAATACGCCGCCGAGGTGTGCCCCCACGACGAAGTGGTCGAGGAAAAGGGCGTGCGCATCCTCGTTGAGCCTTCGGCCATCCTGTACCTCCTCGGAACGGAGATGGACTTCAAGACCGACAAGCTCACATCTGGATTCGTCTTCAATAACCCCAACCAGTCAAGCGCCTGCGGCTGCGGCACCAGCGTCGAAATACGCCCCGCGCAACAGGCCTGATCAATCGGCTTCGCGCGTCGCCGCGCCCACTATCCCTTGAGGAAGCGCGCGCGGCGGGGCCTTTCGCCTTGCTAACCACCACGTCCAAGCCTACTCCTCGGATGCAATCCTTTTTCCATCACGAGGCGGTTCATGTCGCAATTTTCTGGGCGCTTGGCTGGCGGACGCTTCTCTGTTTTCATCATTGGGCCGATGGGCAGTGACAAGGACGTTTCGCTAGACGAGGGCGGCCAGAGCGCCTTTAGCCGGTGGTTTCGGCGCCGGCGATCTCCAGAGAAAACCCAAGTTCCGGTCTCGGCCCACACGAGCAACATCGGCGAAGCCGCAAAATCGGTCCTTCGCTCGCTTGGCCTGACGGAGGCGCAGTTCGACGTCTATGTGCCGCAGCAACTCGTGAGCGCCGCTATCAAAGATGACGTGTTTCATCGCATCGACCTGGCGGACTTTGGCATCGCCGACATTTCGACGACGAGCCGCAACGTCATGTATGAGGTCGCCTACTTTAACGCTCTTGGGACGCCTCTCGTCTTGATCGACTACCGCAACACGACCCCGCCATTTTATCTGACCCAACAGCGCGTTCTGACGGTTGCGGACTTCACCGTCGAGGCTTTGGCGTCGCAGCTTAACCCAGTGCTTAGCGCGTATCTTCGCGCAGACGATGTGAACCTCTCGGACAATCCGATCACGCAATTCTACAATTCCGCCCTGGTGGATATCTCGGCGGCTACGGGCGTCGCCGTTGGGTTCTTCGAGAATTTTGCCCATCATGTGCTGGTGCAAGGCGGGGTATTAAGCGAGAATCCCGACATCAAGGAACTCGTCATGATCCGGCCCGAGCGCATCAACGATTTGCAGCGCGACAACGCGCGTGTGAACGCCGTGATGCGATCAGCTGAGCGGCGCACGCTGAAGGCGCCGAGCCATCCTCGCAAAGAGGTTACGGCGCGCGTTCTCAGCGACGCCATCGTGGACTTCCCGACGCCGCTATACGCACTAGACAGCGCGCCGAGATATCGCAAGCTGCGCGACCGGATGCGTTCTATGGGGGCGGCCCAGACTCGTGTCGACGATATGCTCGCCAAGTTCGAAGCGAAGCTGATCGATTCCTACTTCCTGATGGTGGAAAATCTCGTCTCGGACGCCAAGAATATGTCCAGGCAATCCTGGCGCGTGGTCGACATCGCAGACTTCGAGGCGAACGGTCTGCAGCGTCCCTGATCAGCCTCAGACGAGCAAGGAGAGCTGTTCAGGGTTCTGCCCGGTTTGCTCCTGCGCAGGCGCTGCCGCGCCGGCTTCTGGCGCGGGCGCAGTCTTGTCCGCCAAAGCGGGATCATTGTTGGCGGGAGAGTTGACGCGGGTTGAAACCGTCCACGTCGCCAGCGCGTTTGAGGGGCAGGGCTTGAGAAGCGCGGTGTCGCCCGTTTTCAGCCAGGCGAACGCCTCTTCTCGCGAGAGGATGGCCGGCATCCGGTCGTGGATCGCGGCGACTTTCTCATTCGCCGGGACGGTGATGACGGTGAACGTCAGAAGCCCGTTCCACTCTTCCCACAACCCGGCGAGCGTCAGCGGCTGGCCGCCCACGCTCGTGACGAAGTGGGGCTGCTTGCCGCGGCCCTGCCGCCGCCACTCATAGAAACCCGAAATCGGAACGATGCACCGCCGCGATCTCAGCGCCCGGCGGAAGGCGGGCTTTTCAGCAACGGTTTCGCAACGTGCGTTGATGAGCTTCGAGCCGATGGACGGGTCTTTCGCCCAGGACGGCACGAGGCCCCAGCGCATAGGCTGGAAGCGAAGACCGTCGCGGCCAAGAACGATCACGCCGGCGTCATGCGTCGGAGCGACATTCCACGAGGCGGATAATGACGGCGCGATCTCGTCCACGAGTTGATAAAAGGCGACAACCTCCGCCCATGTAAAGGCTTGCGTAAAGCGTCCGCACATGGAGATGCCCCCAACGGTCGTCATCCCGGAAAGGCGAAGCCTTATCCGGGATCGCACAGATTGAAGCGCCTACATTTTTGCGATCCCGGCTTGCGCTTCGCTTGGCCGGGATGACAGTCCG
>JBAVVQ010000518.1:0-7073 GCA_049697375.1 Rhodomicrobium sp. | reverse complement strand
AAGTGGTGCCGGGTTTGTTCTTCGCTGTCCGTTTTCATATGTAAATTGACCCAATCGCGCCCCCGCAACCATCTCAACTTGAGAAATGATCTTTTCGGCCCGAGCCTCTTCACCCCTCCCTTTCAGGTTTTAGAAATTCGGACGCTAGTCTAGCTTGCGTTCGGTGGGTTTTGGGCTGTTCCGTCCCCACCTTGAGTGTGCCTGTGCCGCGCAAGGATAGCGTCATTTTGGGACCCGGTCCGAGGCGCCGCCAAATTTGTAGAAGGTGGCGTCGAGATAGGCGACCACGTCATCAATGTTTGGCTGGGGCCACTGTAAGGATTGGCTCAGCTCACAACGCTTCACCTGGTTCTTAAGCGCCTCCAGCGAGCCTATGCGGCGGTCGGAACGGCTATACACGCCGGTGTCGTGGCACCTTGTGCAGTGCTGCTCGACCAAAGTTTTGCCGTGCTCGATGTCGGCGGCGAACGCTGGCGCCGGTGTGGGCGCAACCATGGCAAGCAACAACAGCGAATGGCCCATAACTTTCGCTCTCATGGCGGACGAATCCTCCCTTTTATGATGCGGCGGCGAGACCCGGCAGGCAGCGCGCCATCCTAGAATCCGTCTTGGGTGTTCCGATCCACGAGTTCAAGACGTTGATGTACACGGGGCTCCAGGAGACATGCAGGGCCAAGAATCCATGGTTCAGGCGTCCACAGGAAAGAGCATCAGCGGCTGCCGAAGGATCGAGACCTCGTTGGGATTGCTTCACGCGATAGGTCTTCGGTGCAAGCCCGGTCAGACCTCAACGGCTATCGTCCGTTCGCTGAAGTGATGTGCTATTCTAGGGCCATCTTTTGCTGCAGTGGGCATTGATCTTAAGGCCATTGACAGATTAAGGATCGAGAAAGCCGCATGATCGTTCGATAGGGCCGTTCGCCGGAGATAAACATGGGCAAGACCAGCAAGTTGGCGGAACCGGAGGAATCGGTGCTGCGTGATGCAAGGGAAGTGAACGCACTCGATCAATACAGGCATTTGGCCGACCGCCCGAAGCCACGGAAGCCTCCCAAAGACTACAAGTATCTCGATGAACTCGCCCACCTGCAGTTCGAACTGATCAAGCTGCAGGAATGGGTTCGCCTGCAAGGCTTGCGCGTCGTGATCATTTTCGAGGGCCGCGACGCTGCCGGCAAAGGCGGTGTCATCAAGCGCATAACCGAGAGCCTGAACCCGCGCATCTGCCGCGTCGTGGCGCTCGGCACGCCGACGGAGCGCGAGCGCGGCCAATGGTATTATCAGCGATACGTCGCCCACTTGCCGGCGCCAGGAGAAATCGTCCTATTCGACCGCAGTTGGTACAACCGCGCCGGCGTCGAACAAGTCATGGGCTTCTGCACGCCGGAAGAGTACCGTGAGTTTCTACGCTCTTGCCCCCTCTTTGAGGAAATGCTGGTTCGCTCGGGCATTTACCTCATTAAGTACTGGTTTTCGGTCAACGACGAAGAGCAGGAACGGCGTTTCCAGGAGCGGATACACAATCCCGTCAAGCGCTGGAAGCTCAGCACGATGGATCTCGAGTCACGCAGGCACTGGGTCGAGTACTCAAAAGCCAAAGATGTGATGTTGGCCCACACCGACCGCGAGAAGACGCCATGGTGGGTCGTCAACGCCGATGACAAAAAAAGGGCGAGGCTCAATTGCATCGCCCATTTGCTGAAGCAGATTCCGTATCACGACATGGCCTCAGTGGAAATCGAAGTTCCTCCACGGCAGGAGGACATCGGATATAAGCGGCCCAAGAAGTCGAACCAGCGCTTTGTGCCCGATGTTTATTGACCTAGCATAGCTAACGATAGGTCTGGCGCCGAGCGCGTTGAGCAGTTTCCGCACGACAGTTTTCTTATGCGTCTGCCTCTTTGCAACAGGACAGCGTTGAACTTACACTTGTCTCCGCCGCGGAAGCTCGACCCTGATTCATCCGATGCGGATCGAGGGAGGAACCGACCTAAGGCAGGATAATTATGGGTGCAGCGGGCAACGCCATCGCGGCGGGTGAAATCGTGTCTTTGTGCGCGATGTCCGCAGATGAAGCCGTGAAGCGGCTCGCCACCAGCCGGGAAAAAGGCCTCGACGCCGCCGAAGGCTCGACCCGGCTCCACAAGTGTGGGCCGAACCACCTGCCGGAGGGTAAGAAGCGAGGTCCGTTTATGCGGCTCCTCGCCCGGTTCAACAACCGGCGCGAAACTGGTGCTAAGCCTGGGGGCCGACACGCCGAGGCAAAAATAATGAGGAAGCGTCATGGACAAGCAATTTGAGCAAGCCGCGATCGAATACCATAGTTATCCAACGCCGGGTAAGATTTCGGTTGTCCCCACCAAGGGCATGACAAATCAACGGGATTTGGCGCTGGCCTATTCGCCGGGCGTGGCAGCGGCCTGCGAGGCGATCGCCGCCAATCCGGATGAAGCGAGAAACCTAACCTCGCGCGGCAATCTTGTGGCTGTTGTGACAAACGGCACCGCCGTCCTTGGTCTTGGTAATATCGGCCCCCTCGCCGGCAAACCTGTGATGGAGGGCAAAGCTTGCCTGTTCAAGAAATTTGCAGGCATCGACGTGTTCGATATCGAGCTCAATGAACGGGACCCCGACAAGATCGTCGACATCGTCGCGGCGATGGAGCCGACATTCGGCGGCATCAATCTCGAAGACATCAAAGCTCCGGAATGCTTCTACATTGAAAGGAAATTGCGCGAGCGGATGAAGATCCCCGTCTTCCACGACGACCAGCATGGGACAGCAATTGTGGCTGGCGCGGCGGTCCTGAATGGCCTTGTAGTCACCGGCAAAAAACTCAGCGGCATCAAGATCGTCTGTTCCGGGGCGGGAGCCGCCGCCATCGCATGCCTTGACTTGCTCGTAGGGCTCGGAGCCAAGCGGGAGAACATCTATGTCGCCGATAGCAAGGGGGTCATCCATTCCGGACGCAGCGATATCGATGAGCAGAAGGCGGCCTATGCGCAATCCACCCACGAAAGAACGCTGGCGGAAATCATGCGCGGCGCAGACCTGTTCCTCGGTCTTTCGGCCAAAGGGGTCCTGAAGCCGGAGATGGCCGCAACCATGGCGGACCGCCCCTTGATATTGGCGCTTGCCAATCCCGATCCTGAGATTGCGCCTGAGGATGCAAAGCGGGTCCGGCCGGATGCCATTATCGCAACCGGGCGTTCCGATTATCCGAACCAGGTCAACAATGTCCTTTGCTTCCCCTTCATCTTCCGGGGGGCGCTCGACGCCGGCGCCACAACGATCAACAATGAGATGAAGTATGCGGCGGTGCGCGCCATCGCAGAACTTGCCCGTGTGGAGCAGTCTGACGTCGTGGCTTCCGCCTACGGGGCTCAGCTGGACAGCTTTGGCCCCGATTACCTGATCCCCCGCCCGTTCGATCCGCGTCTCATCACTGTGATCGCACCCGCCATCGCTGAAGCGGCGATGAAGAGCGGCGTCGCCACCCGGCCTATTTCCGATATGGACGCTTACCGGCGCTCGATGGAGGATTTCGTCTACCGGTCCGGCACCATCATGAAGCCGGTATTCGCGGCCGCGACGAAGGTTGCGAAGCGCATCATTTACGCCGAAGGAGAGGACAGCCGAGTCTTGCGGGCGGCGCAGATCGCGGTGGATGAGAAGCTTGCCCGCCCCCTATTGACCGGACGCAAGGAAGTCATAGAAAGGCAAATCCAGACGCTTGGCCTACGCATGCAGGAGGGCCGCGACTTCGATATCGCCGATACTAATGACGAAGCCGCGCTTGCCTCATTCGCCGAGGAATTTTATCAACTGAATCGTCGCAACGGCGCCTTCCGCGAGGGCATCAATGCAGCCATTCGCACCAATCCGACCTTGCTTGCCGCGATGATGCTTCGCGCGGGTATTGGTGACGGCATGCTATGCGGCACACAGGGCGCCTATTTGGAACATTTGGAATTCGTTGACTCGGCGATCGGGCTTAGGCCGGGCGCCCACGCGTTCGCGGCGATGAATCTCCTTATGCTGCCGCAGCAGACACTCTTCATTTGCGACACTTACATCAACGCCGATCCTTCAGCAGAGGAACTTACCGAAATCGCTCTCCTTGCCGTGGATGAGGTTAGGCGTTTCGGGCTTAATCCTCGTGTGGCGCTGGCCTCTCATTCGAATTTCGGCAACAGAAAAACCGCATCCGCAGTCAAAATGCGCGAAACCTTTGAGCGAATCACCGCGCGCGATCCCGATCTCGAAATCGACGGAGAAATGCACGGCGACGCAGCCCTTTCGAAACGCATCCTCGACAGAGTTTTTCCCGGCTCGCGGCTGACCGCTGAAGCCAATCTCCTGATCATGCCAAATCTCGACGCCGCGAATATCACCTTCAACGTTTTGAAGATCGTCGCGGGGGAGGGAGTAACTGTCGGCCCGATCCTTTTGGGCGCCGCCAAGCCAGTTCACATCCTTACGAGGACGAGCACGGTCCGCCGCATTGTGAACATGACGGCCCTAACCGCAGTCGACGCAGCAAAGCAAGCATAATCAGCCAAAAGCGAGAAGCTTTGCGCTGGTTTCTTTAGGGGCGCCCCTTGCTTAATGTCGCTTATGGGCCAGACTCGTCGGTACGAGCTTCGTGAACGTCGGGACTGGCCGGTAAGGGGACCAAGGGCTTCTTTCGCGAGTGAGCGCGTGAAGATGCTGCGGTCATCGCCGATCCGCCGCGCTGCCGATTTGCGTTGCACCTTGTTCTATGCGCTTGAGGGCTCGCCAGGATTGAGTTCAGCTTGCAGGCCGCTTCGGACGTCCTGAGCCCTACGTCGGATGGTGAACTGGATGGATCAGCCGCGGACTTGTTTCTGGATAGCTTCTTCGGTTAGCTTTTGAAGTTCCTGCGCCTGCGTGACAAAGACCTTCATCTGGACTTGGGCAAAGCCGGTCTGAAGCGTCGAGAGTTCCTGGAAATTTTGAGCCTTGGCGATCTTTTCAATGAGCGCGACCGCTGACTCGGCATTCTTCTGAGCCATTGCTACGGCGCAGTCTTGTACACGCTTGAAGCCCGTGACTATGGAATTCGAGGGCATCAGGTTTGATGGAATCGCGCCCATCCAGGCGCGCCCGGCGTCGCGTTCTGGCTTCTGGAGAGCTTCTCCCACGAGGCTGAAAAGTTGCTGCGTCTGCGTGACGAAGGCTTGCACCCGCTCTTGAGCGAACTGCGTCTGAAGCGTCACGATATCTTGGGGGGTCGGCGCGTTGCAGATCTTGCCGGCGAACGTAAAAGCTGACTCGGCATTCTCCATCGCGATTTCCATGGCGCGGCCTTGTACATCCTTGAAGCCGGCGATCATGGGATTTGCTGGCATCGCGCCCATCCAGGCGTCCATGGCTTGGGTCACGAAATCGGAGAGCTGCTCATAGGCGGCATGGGATTGTTTCAGGGTCTGTTCGGACAGATCGCGCAGGGTCTGCGGGATCTCGAATGGGTTATCGGCCATGGCGTCACCTCCAGAGGCTGCATCGAGGAGAAGTCAGTGTAGCCGTGTACCGAGATCGTGTCCCGAAATATTGCGAAGACCGTGAACTGACCGGCTATGCCGAGGGGCAGCGGCGTGGCGGACGTCTGGAACTTCCACGAGCCAGCCGCGGAATTCTGTCTCCCGCGCGCTTGCGCGAACGCCCCAGTCATCTTCAACTGGCGCAGCCCTACTGTCTTGTCCGCCCGCTCGCGTGCAGCGGCGCAGGCGCAAACGCCTTAACGGCGCCGCTCCCCACGGCTGCACACGAACAAGCTATCGTGAGGCAAAAACTCAGAATATCTGATAGCCTCAGTTTAAATTCGGGCGCGGGCACCCCATGTCCCCTTGGAACCGTTGAGAGAAAGCGAGATCATGTGCAGCTCATCTCCGAGGACATCCTCAAAGAGCTTCTAAGCGTCGACGGCCGCTACATCGAGTGGGAGTGGGATCCCCGCACGCTGGCAAACGACTACATCACCATGCGCGAACCTGACGGGTTGCAAGTGGTGATCAGAAATACTGGCGGACGCAGCCATCCCCTCAAGGTGCCGCTCAGGGCTCTGGAGGAACTGATCCAAGAACAGCTCATTTCTGAAGATCCATCAAGAAAAGTTGCTGGTTTCCGGCTTTACCGCCTTAATGCCGAGGGGCGGAAACGCGGCAGCCACGAATGTTAGTTTAACTGGATTTACGGCGATCAAGCAGAAGCACTTGGCCGCCTGAGCGGATTGCAGAGCTTGTGGTCTAAGCGCGTTCTTTGCGTTGCAGCAATCGAACACCATATAAGGTTTATGGCAAAAGAACATCCGCATACCAGCGCTTCCTACCGGGTTCTACCTCAGGAAAACTCGACCTATGGAGTTGAAGTCCTCGTGCCGGGCGCCTTCCCCGCGTTGGTGACGAGCTTTGCCACAGAGGAATCCGCGGAGGCCTGGATCACGGGCCACAAGCGCCGGGTGGCGGAGAATGTTCGTCCAGGTTTCATGCGAGCAAGACGCATGAGAAGTTGAAGCCTCCCGATAGGAAGGCCATGCGTGCGCTGACCACGGCTTCAGATAAGGCGCACTCTCAAGCACCGTTGGCCGTTGCAGTGGGTTTTGAACGCCTGAGAGACGCATTCATCGACATTCAAGCGAAGCTAAAGGGTCGCAGCCAAGCCGGCTATTCGTGATTTCAATGCCAAGCTGAACTCCTGCGCCGGTTCTGGTTGTCTTGGCCGGCGATCCCATTCGGTAATCGCTCAAACAAAAATCACGCGGCTCTGTGAAACCGCGTGACGCTTGATGATGAGGCGCTCATTCGAAGGGCTTGAGGCGCCAGCTAGAGGCTACTTCTTGCAGGCGCGCCGCGCCGAAATATCGAGCTCAGACGGTAGATAACGGGTTACCTCAAAACCAGCGTCGACAGTCGCGGCAAGCGGCTTTGTCCAGGTCTTCATACTTCCTCCAAGAGAGATGGGCCTGCGCCCTTTTAATTGTTAGGCACTCTAATAAAACTAGCTTGGCGCTGCTCGCCCCCTGTGTGGATAGAAACGGGTCACTGCTACAC
>JBAVVQ010000517.1:0-1892 GCA_049697375.1 Rhodomicrobium sp. | reverse complement strand
GCGCAGATCGCGAAAGAGGCGGGGCTTGAGCCGCTGGCGGACGCGCTGCTCACCGATCCGACGAAAATCCCGGACGCCATCGCCGCAACGTTCATCGATGCCGAGAAGGGCGTCGCCGACGCCACGGCCGCGCTCGAAGGCGCGCGCGCCATCCTGGTCGAGCGCTTCGGCGAGGACGCGGATCTGATCGGCAATCTGCGCGAGGAGATGTGGGGCCGCGGCCGCCTCGCCGCCAAGGCGAAGGAAGACAAGAAGGCCACGGAGGAAGGCGCGAAATTCGCCGACTATTTCGACAAGGCGGAGCCGCTTTCGAAAATGCCCTCGCACCGCATTCTGGCGATGTTCCGCGGCGAGAAGGAGGGCGTGCTCGACCTGAATTTCGAGCCGGAAGACCCGGCGCAGGCGCCCCCCAGCGGTCCGAGCCTCTACGAGGCCCGCATCGCGCGCAAATTCAGCATCGCCGACAAGGGCCGCGCCGCCGACAAATGGCTGAACGACACGGTGCGCTGGGCTTGGCGGACGCGCATCCAGGGGCATCTCTCGGTGGATCTTCGCATGCGGCTCTGGCAGGCGGCGGAAGAGGAAGCCGTGAGGGTGTTCGCCGGCAATCTGCGCGACCTACTGCTTGCCGCGCCGGCTGGAACGCGCGCCACGATGGGCCTCGATCCGGGATTTCGCACCGGCGTGAAGGTCGCGGTGGTGGACGCCACAGGCAAGGTCGCGGAAACGGCGACGATCTATCCGCATGAGCCCAGGCGCATGTGGGCGTAGTCGCTCGCCATCCTGGGGCGCCTCTGCATCCAGCATAAGGTCGAGCTGATCGCCATCGGCAACGGCACCGCCTCGCGCGAAACGGACAAGCTCGCCGCCGAGCTGGTGGCCCGCGCCCCGGACTTGAAGCTCACGAAAATCATGGTGTCCGAGGCGGGCGCGTCGGTTTATTCCGCAAGCGCCTATGCGAGCGCGGAACTGCCCGGCCTCGATGTGTCCCTGCGCGGGGCTGTCTCCATCGCGCGCCGCCTGCAAGATCCGCTGGCCGAGCTGGTGAAGATCGACCCGAAATCCATCGGCGTCGGCCAATATCAGCATGACCTGTCCGAAACGAAGCTGTCGCGGTCGCTCGACGCCGTGGTGGAGGACTGCGTGAACGCGGTCGGCGTGGACGTGAATACGGCGTCAGTTCCGCTGCTCGCCCGCGTGTCCGGCGTCAGCGAGGGCCTCGCCAAGAACATCGTCGCCCATCGCGACGCCAAAGGCGCGTTCAAGAAGCGCTCGCAGCTCCATGACGTGCCGCGCCTCGGGCCGAAAGCCTTCGAGCAGGCGGCGGGCTTCCTGCGCATCCCGAATGGCGACGATCCACTGGACGCTTCGTCCGTGCATCCCGAGGCCTACCCCGTCGTGCGCAAGATCGTGGCCGCCGCCCAGACCGAAATCAAGAAGCTGATCGGCAATGCGCCCGTGCTGCGCGGGCTCCAGCCGAAGGCGTTTGCGGACGAGACCTTCGGCCTGCCGACCGTCACCGACATCCTGCGCGAGCTGGAGAAGCCCGGCCGCGACCCGCGCCCTGCCTTCAAGACGGCCACCTTCCAGGAGGGCGTGGAGAAGATTTCCGACCTCAAGCCCGGCATGGTGCTGGAGGGCGTGGTGACAAACGTGGCGGCCTTCGGCGCCTTCGTGGACATCGGCGTGCATCAGGACGGCCTTGTGCATGTGTCCGCGCTGTCGAAGACCTTCGTGAAAGACCCGCGCGACGTGGTGAAGCCCGGCGACATCGTGCGCGTGAAGGTGATGGAGGTGGATCAGCCGCGAAAGCGCATCTCGCTTAGCCTGCGGCTCGACGATGAGGTGGGCTCAGCCGACCGGCCTCAAGGCGGCGCGCCGAGGGGCCAGAT
>JBAVVQ010000516.1:0-3840 GCA_049697375.1 Rhodomicrobium sp. | reverse complement strand
GCATTGGGCGTCCCGGAGCGCGTTCTCATCATCGCGGGCCTTGAGCCTGGTATTAAACTGCTCCTCCGTCACCGGGGGGTGCGCTGGGATTTTCTTGTCGAGCTTATGCCATTCTTCGATCTGGGTGTCCCAGCCGCCAATGGTCTCGATCCTTGCGGCGTTGTCCCCCGCGGCCTTATCCTTCCCCTCAGAGACTCCATTGACGCTATTGTAATAAGCGCCGGCGAAGAAAAGGCAGCCCAGGAACAGCGCGCGCGCCTTCTCCCATGGGTCCTTAAGAAACCCTGCTTCGGAAAAGATGCTGGTCATAAAAACGAGCAGAACGGCATTCATGAACGCCAAGCCATAGGTCTCTGGCTTAGCCAGAAGCGGCCCAATGTTGGTGATGCAGACCACGGCGAAGCCTGCGCCGTAGACCAGCACAAAGTTCAAGTACCATAGCGCTACCAACCACCCCCGCCGTCCCGCCTTGGTCATGTCAGCGCCCTCTAACGAAAATTGCATTGGGGGGCCCGAGCCTGTAGACCTTTGTCCTGACCCCGTGCCGGAACATGGGCAAATCCCAAAAATGGAAACCAGCAATGAAGCCGTTTGCCGTCGGCGCCGCGGCCTATCTGCGAAGGTGGGCCGCGATCAACCACAATCAGCGGCGCGCGTTGATGAGCTTTTCGATCTCAGCGAGTACGCCGGCCTCGCCCGTTTTGGGAAGGGCCAGCCTCCGGATAATCTCTGCCTGCCTCGTGCCGGGGACTGTCCCGTAGCTCGTGAAGGTCGTCATCACCTTCTCGTGGCCGAGGTTTTGGCTCCATGCCTTGAACTCCTCCGGCGTCGAGCATCGCTGTTCGGCGAGCTGTGCGAGCGTGTTCCGGAAACTATGCGGATTGAAATAAGGAAGGCCCGCGGCCGGAAAGGCCTCCTTGAAAATTTGTCGGATCGGCGCCGCCGTCGCCCAATGTTCCCGGCTCAAGCCCTGAATGCAAAAGCGCAGGTCCGGGCTGAGGCCCATCTTCGTGCCCGGAAACATGGGATCGCTCGGGCCGAACAGCTTGTCCTTGGTCAGGTAGCGGACCCAGTCGGCAACGATCGCCAAAGGCTCCTCTCCAACCGGGAAAAACCACGTCGTAAAGGTTTTGCTGAATTTGGTTTTGACGTCTCTTGCGTCTTGAAAGACCTTTCCCTCCTCAAGGTCGATATGCCTAAGTTTCAGGGAGGCGGTCGCACCGTCTCTTGCGCCAGTCAAAAGCGTGAAGGCGATGAGCGCGCGGTTTCTGCGTTCGATGCCGCTCTCATGCGGCATTTGGCGCAGCAGATGCAGAATTTGATCAAGGCTTGGGACCGGCCTGTCCCGCTTCGCCTTGGCGATCACGGTGTCCTTTTCGGAAAGCGAGAAATACTCCGCATCGCTGTAACTCAGCCGCGACCTGAAACCGGGCTGGCCAGCAAGCCAAAGAAAGAAGGCTTTGAGTGCCGCCAGCGCACCACAGACCGTTGCCTTGCTTAAGGGTTCGCCGGAAACGGAATTGCGCTGTTCTGAGAGCTTTCGCTTGAAGGCGATGGCCTGCTCGATATGAAATTTGCGGAATTCTTTGAACCTGGTATACTTTTCAAAACGGTGAAGAGCATCGGCGGCGTGATCGATTGAGCTTTCACTATAGCGCCTCGCTTCCTTCAAATAGGCAAAGTATCTTCGCTTCAGCCTTTCGTTTTCAGCGTTGTAGATTTGCACGGTCATCCGACACTTCTCCGGAAACACAATTTAGGGAGGGGGAAGAACAGCCGTTTAATCGTGACTGTGCTTGCGGAAATGCGATGTCGAATTGAGCCGCCATGGCGGCCAGCTGTGTCTTGGAGACGCGCCGATGCATGAGGCAGCCGCATTTTGGACAAAGACCGCGCAAGTTTCCCCCCGAAGCTGACATCGGAAGATAATCGACCAGTCCACCGTCAGGACGGCGCGGCGCCTTGCATCTAAGACACCAAAGCTCATCCGGACGGCATGGCGACTTCCGCTCGCGACGACGCTTTTTAAGAAAGCGGCGCAATTCCGCCCCATGGATCAAGATCGGGCGGGTCTTGTCGATTGGCGGGAGGCCTTGACGGAGCCAGTTCGCGACCGTGATCTTGTGAACCCCGAGTGCTTCCGCTGCTTCTCCTACAGAGTAGCTGCGGTGAAGCTTGATTACCCGAGAGTCGATACGGCGTGCACCCATGGCGCGATACCTGGATTGCTTGATTTATTGAGATGTTGTGGGTTTTCGTCGTCGCGCTCAGCTCAATCTACGCTAACCGCGACGTGCCCAACTTGCTACAGTGCCGCTGCGCAGACGGCGGCTCCACTTCGATAGAGGCCGCTTCAGCGCCGCTTTTCCGTCTCTGCCGCCGAGCGGGATGACGGCGAGGACGCGTTCCCTCAACTCGATCGCGGCCTCGGTGAAGCGTTTGATGAGGTCCAACCATGCTAATCGTCCGCAGGAGGCCGACATATGTGGCAGCCCAGAGCTCATCGAGCGTCACGCTGCGCCGCCGCCGCCAGCCTTTCGAGCCATGCCTCTATTTCTGCCACGCGCACGAGCCGACGCATTCCGATTTTAAATGACGGTATCTCTCCTGCGTTGAGCACTTCATAGAATTTCGTGCGACCTATACCAGCCATTGCCGCGCCCTGAGAGGGCGAGACGGCGAGCCGTTCTGTTCTGGGGTTGTTGGGTTTGAAGGTATTGGCGGACATTGGCAGCCTCCCGCGTTCCCGCTTGAACGCCGCAGAACTGACACATTCACTTGCCCCGAAAAACCGCCCCGATATCCAGGGTTTTCGGGATTTCGGGGTCAGGGAAGCCAAAAAACGCTACAGAGATTTTGAGGTCCTCTCCTCGGCTTCGAGGACGCGTAAATGGTTTTGGATAGTTTTGCACGCAGGCTTTGGCATGTCTTCGTTTGACCATTGTTGTAGAACAAGCTTTACCTGAGCTGAGCGTTCAGATGGCCACTTTTCAGCACTCTGGAGTTTAGTTCGCAGCTTTCTGGTCTTCTCAAGTTCTGTGGGCCTCCCAGGAATCCCAGGCACGCGCTTGCGCCTGCCAAGGCAGGTCCAAGTTGCCGTCCAATCGAGCACTATGTGATTTGCTTCACCGAAGAAAAGCTCGTGAAGAGCAATTAATCTGTACGATCGCGGAAGCGGCAGATTCAAATTGATGGGGCTTGGTGTCACGATGAGGCCAGGTCCGTCTGAAAACTGCTTTTCGAGAGCCTCGGTGACGCCAGCTAGGCTGTTAGAGTCATCAAGACCGTCGGCATAGCCGAGAACCCACTTGCGTTCTTGGTCGTCAACGAAGCCCAACCGGACAAGCCGGCGGTCCGCATAAAAATTTATACCTCGCGGCGGGAGACTGGCAGCGGCCGCCAGCTCAAATAGCAATGCGTCTCTATCGAAGGCAAATAGGCGAAGATCTTCCTCTTTGAGATCGACGCGCCCGTTGAAGAGACAACGATAAAAAAAGCGACCGCGATCTAGAACCACCGCCGCCGTATGAGGCTCCTCGCACTCGCGGCATGTTACGTTTTCTGCAAGGCCGCACTGAGAAAAGATTGAATAGGCTTCGCAGAGTGCGAGAAGTCGTTCGTCTGTAAACACGCTTTGCGGGGACGGAACCCGCAAGAAAAGAGATGCGTTGATCAGCGAGGAGAGAGGGGCCAGGTCAACTTTCTCTTCGATTTCTACTTCGACGGCAGAAACGGAGGCCTTCTGAGCCATGCTTCAATTACCTCCTGATCCGAGGAGAGCCCGCCGTCGACGCTTCGCGCGTTTGGCCAGGTAAGTATCACCCTGAGTTCACGAGGCTC
>JBAVVQ010000515.1:0-6493 GCA_049697375.1 Rhodomicrobium sp. | reverse complement strand
GAACGAGAAGCACGAAATGACCATCGTATTGATGAAGTTCTCTCGGGTCGTGTCCGCGTAGCGGCCCTTGAGCTCGTTGCGGTCGGAGAAGGCGAGGGCATGGACGAGGAAATCGAGCGAGCCCCACTGCGATTGGAGTTCGGAAAAAACGGCGTCGACCG
The DNA here is from genome assembly GCA_049697375.1 of Rhodomicrobium sp. Classification (GTDB taxonomy): domain Bacteria; phylum Pseudomonadota; class Alphaproteobacteria; order Rhizobiales; family Rhodomicrobiaceae; genus Rhodomicrobium. The sequence goes on along the minus strand of JBAVVQ010000515.1, from coordinate 6,332 downwards.
ATTTCAGGTCTTGGACATCGCACGGAAGAATGATCTTGCCGCCCAGCCCTTGCGCGAGCGGCACAGCGCGCCGTCCAAAGGCGTCACCCTGATAGGTATAGGCGATTTCCGCGCCCTGGCCTGCGAGCACGCGGGCTATTCCGTAGGCGATCGACCTGTCATTGGCCACGCCCATAATCAGCCCGCGCTTGCCTGCCATCAATGGCGACGGCTTTGCAATATCCACCACAGTCATCGATCGAGGCCTTTCTAAACCCTGCCTGCGACTACGATTTATCTGTCGTAGCGCTTGAAGATCAAAGTAGCGTTTGTCCCACCAAAGCCGAAACTGTTCGACATCACACAGTTGAGTTCGACATTATCGAGTCGCTCACGCACAATCGGCATATCCGAGAAAGCCGGATCAAGCTCGTCTATATTTGCGGATTCGCACACAAATCCGTTGTTCATCATCAGGAGCGAGTAGATTGCCTCCTGAACGCCCGCCGCCCCGAGCGAGTGCCCGGTCAGCGATTTGGTCGCGGACAGAAGCGGCGCCTTCGATCCGAAGACCTCGCGCACGGCCTCGATTTCCTTCACGTCGCCGATCGGCGTCGCCGTCGCGTGGGGATTGATGTAATCGACCTTGCGGTCGAGGCCCTGCATCGCAAGTTTCATGCAGCGCGCCGCGCCTTCGCCGGACGGGGCCACCATATCGAAACCATCCGAATTCGCCCCATAGCCGGCAAGCTCGCCATAAATCTTGGCGCCACGGGCCTTGGCTCTTTCCAACTCTTCCAGCACGAGAACGCCTGCTCCTCCCGCGATAACAAATCCGTCGCGATTGAGGTCGTATGCCCTGCTTGCTTTTTGCGGCGTATCGTTAAAGTTTGATGACATCGCGCCCATTGCGTCAAAAAGCACCGAGAGCGTCCAGTCCAGCTCCTCGCCGCCGCCTGCGAACATGAGGTCCTGCTTGCCCCATTGGATCATTTCCGCTGCGTTGCCGATGCAATGCGCCGATGTGGAGCACGCGGAAGAGATCGAGTAATTGATTCCCTTGATCTTGAAAGGGGTGGCGAGGGTCGCCGAGTTCGTGCTCGACATCGCCTTTGGCACTTCGAAAGGCCCGACCTTGCGCGGCCCTTTCGCGCGCGTTGTGTCGGCGGCCTGGACGATGGCGCGCGCGGAGGGGCCGCCGGAGCCCATAATGATCCCGGTGCGCTCGTTGCTGACGTCTTTCTCCCCAAGGCCTGCATCGACGATCGCCTGCTGCATGGCGATGTAATTCCAGGCGGCGCCCGATCCCATGAAGCGGCGCACCTTGCGGTCGATCATCGCTTCCCACTCGAGGGTCGGCTCGCCGTGAACCTGGCACCGGAAGCCCCTCTCGGCGTAGTCTTTCGCCGTGCCGAGGCCGGATCTTCCCTCCCGCAAGGAGGCAAGCACCTCCTGGCTGTTGTTACCGATGGACGAGACGATGCCCATTCCCGTGACAGCAACACGCCTCATGTCTTGACCCCACGTTGTCGCATTAAGTTTTGTCAAAGCCGGCTGTCCCGGCTCAGCCCGCGGCCTGCATGCTCATATTGGCGCCGGCGAACAAACCGACCCGGAGCTCCTTCGCAGAATATATGAGCGAACCGTCCGCTTTGAGATGCCCGTCGCCTACGCCAAGCGTGAATTTGCGGCGGATGACCCTCTTGAGATCCACGACATAGTCCAGCCGCTTGACGCTTGGCGTCACCATGCCGCTGAACTTCACCTCGCCGACGCTGAGAGCGCGGCCCTTGCCCGGCGCGCCTGTCCAGCCAAGGTAGAAGCCGAGCAACTGCCAAAGCGCGTCGAGCCCAAGGCAACCGGGCATGACGGGATCGCCTTTGAAATGGCAGGCGAAAAACCAAAGGTCGGGACGCACGTCCATCTCGGCCACGATTCGGCCGCGCCCGTGCTCGCCGTCAGTCTCCGAGATGCTCGTAATGCGGTCGAACATCAACATCGGGGGGAGCGGCAGCTGCGCGTTCCCTGCGCCGAATAGTTCGCCGCGCCCGCAAGCGAGCAAATTCTCGTAGTCGTAGCTGTGGCGCCGCTCTGTCATCATCTGCCTTTATTCTCTCATTACGCCCGCAGTCCGGCAAGGCGTTCCCTTAACTATCACACCTTGCGTCGCTCGCAACCTGTCTCCAATTTTGTTGGCAATGGGCTCGTGAGGGCGGCGCTTGCGAGTTAAGCCGCCCGTCTTTATAGTACAAGGCTAGAGCCGAGGAAAATGCTGCGAGATATGGCCGACAAGTTTCCCAAATCGCCAAGCGAGCGACTGCGCATGACAGGGTTGCGCCCGACGCGTCAACGCGTCGCGCTGGCCGAGCTTTTGTTCGGGCGCGGAGACAGACATTTCACTGCGGAGATGGTGCATGCGGAGGCGGTGAAGAAGGGTGTGCCCGTCTCTCTTGCAACCGTCTATAATACGCTTCATCAGTTCGTCGAAGCAGGCCTCCTGCGGGAGGTCGCCATCGAAGGCTCGAAAACGTACTTCGACACCAAAACATCCAATCACTTCCATTTCTTCTTCGAAAAGGATGGAACGCTGGTCGATATCGAGCCGGCCAATATCAAGGTGGAAAATCTGCCGAAGCCGCCAGAGGGCATGGAGATCACGCGGATCGACGTGCTGGTGAGGGTCTCACCAACCAAGTAGGCGCCTGCAATCTGGCGAAGGAAATCTGGAGCGAATGTTTTGAGGGATATGCTTGACGAGGAGCAGCCCCAGAAGAACGTCTTCGGGGAGACGTTGGCGGCGTGCTCGAATAACCCCCTTACCGGATTCTTTCGCGACGGTTGCTGCAACACCGGCCCGCAGGATTACGGCTCCCACACGGTGTGTGTCGTTATGACCGAAGAGTTCCTCGCTTTCTCGAAGGCGGCGGGAAACGATCTTTCGACCCCTGTTCCCGAATATGCGTTTCCGGGGCTGAAGGCGGGGGACCGGTGGTGTTTATGCGCCGCTCGGTGGCAGCAGGCTTTCGAGTCGGGCAGGGCGCCCCGGGTTGTGCTGGCCGCGACCCATGAGCGCGCTCTTGAGATCGTCGCGCTGAAGGATTTGAAGCGCTTCGCGATCGATCTCTCCTGAGTTCCTGCCTCTCCTGCGCTTAGCGCTGCTTCACCTTATTGGACTTGCTTGCGATGCGCGGCGTCCTGCCTACGAAAAAGCGGCAGCGTGGAAACTTAAGCGGGCATTCTACGCCCTTCGTGTAGGTGGCTTGGGCCGTGCGGCAGCGCGGGTATTTGGTGGGGCAGATCGCGGGGCTCTTTACGGCCGTCCGAAGCATGCGGCATTGAAGCTGCTTCGGGTTGCAGGTCTTCACCGCGTTGTCGACGAGTTCCTTGGGATCTGCGGTGACATCCACTGCGGACATCAGCGGCTTGCCATTGCCCCCCGCGCCAGAGATCAGCCACTTGTTTCTTTCCGTTGCGGCGGCGAGTACCAACTGGCTTTGCTCCGACAGACTTGCCGCCTCTTCCGGCGTGATGGGTTTATCGAGCGGCTTGCAGCCGGGCAGGTGAACGGCGTGACGGTGGCTGTCTCCGCGCCGATCCGCGAAATAGTAGCGGCCATCGCAAATCCATGCCGTCGGAGGGACGTGGTCGCGGTTGAAGAGAATGTCGGCGCGGCGAAGATCCGACCAAAACTCGTTCAGCTTCAATGTGTCTTCGACAGCCGGCGCATATTTCGCGAAGCTGAAGGGCAGCGCGAGCACGGGAATACTGACCTGGCCGTTATGCAGCGCGGCCCGCACGGCGTCGTAAACTTCCTCGACGTTGCCGTCCTGGATCGCAAAGCATCCGACCGAACCGCATTTGCCATGAATGAGGATGCCCGAGCCACCCCTGCCGTTCACGACGTCGAACCTGTTCGGGTAATTGATATTCATCGCGCGATGCCAGCGCGGATTGACGATCAGATCCTCGGAGGTGATGTGATACAGTCCTTCCGGAGACTGCCTGTCGCCCTCATACATTTTCGGGCCGAGCGCGCCGGACCAGCGGCAAATGCGGTAGGTTTTGAACAGCGCGTAACGGGAACCCTGCGCGATCCATAGCTCCATTTTCGAGCTTTGCTTGTAAACGCGTAAAAAAATGGGCGAGCCGAGCCTCAAGCCCTTTGATGCCAATTCTTCTGCAAGAAGACCTTCCCTCACGGCGGCGATCGAGCTTGGGGACTCATCGATAAGGGTTGCCGCTTTGGCGTCCGCGAAGAGCGCGAGCGAAATAGCCAGCGCTCCCAGTAATACGCAGACTTTACGAAACTGCATCTTAACTCCTGTAACTATGCGTACTGCATGCGACTTGGGCCGGCCGTCAACTCCCTGCGTGGTTCACGAAAAATAACCGGCCAATATACATTTCCAGAGAACAAATGTGATGTGAATATGACACGGGCTGGACAGATGGTCGCAATAACCGCAACATATTTTTACGAAAATTGTTCTAAAGGATCCCTGGGAGTGATGGGTTTACCTCTCTGTCGTCCTCATTGCGGCGCGCAGGTGATGACGCTAAAGCCACGGCTAACAGCCTAATTCTGTTCGCTTCACGCAGGAAAATGTTTGCATCTGTTTCCTGTTCCCGGGCTCCTTCTTCCCGATGGAAAGGCTCGGCCGTCTTGATCTGCGCCTTTTGAATTAGGCAGTGCGCCAGGCTTATGGTGCTCCAACGTCCAAATCCTTAACTCCTTCCCATACAAACCGGCGCGCCGGTCGCAGAGTGTGCTGTAAATCATTCGAACCGCGAGGAACTGTGGGTACATAAATTTCCTTGTTGATGTGTCATTACTGACCGCGCAGATTTTCCAGAGACGAATCACAAGGGGAAAATCCAATGGATCTTATGGCAATTATTCTCATGCTGGCGATCGGCGCAGTTGCAGGATGGCTTGCCGGGGTTGTCTATTCCGGCGAGGGATTTGGGCTTATCGGCAACATTATCGTGGGCATTCTCGGGGCTATCATCGCGGGCACTTTGTTGCCGGGCTTCTTGCATTTTTCGGGGATTATCGGCCAGATCATCAGCGACGCGATTGGCGCCATCATCTTGTTGTTTCTGGTGAACTTCGTTTACCGCATGGCGCGTTAAGGCGTTAGCTGTGGCCGGTCGAACCGGTCGCGAATTGCGGTCGAGCCAAACCCACGATCGAACCCGCCGACCGGGAAAGAAGCCGCGTCTCGTGAAAGACGCGGCTAAGTTGTTCTTGGTCATTGCGTTGGCGCTCGGGGCTCTCATTGCGACCCGGGCGCTTCTCTAAAAGAGCCTCGAGCGCCGGAAAGGCCTCGACATACGCCCCGGCCTTTGTCCATGGGTCTGGCGCCGCTGCCCTCGCTGCTTGCGCACACAATAGTTTATTTCCGCCGCAATGTCGTCCTGAGTCCGGCCGAAAGTAGGAGTTTGATAAAATTCAAAATATTGTGCGGTGCATATCTTCCTGTATGATGCGGTGCACAATTATGGAGGACGCACAAGTACGGAGGATGCATGACCATGGCTCAGGCTCAACCTCTGGATATTTCCACCCCCGCGCAGCTGACAAGCCGCAGCGCTCCAAAAGGGAGCCTATGGACAGGGCTGCTACAGGTTCTGAGCAATCGGTATGAGAGGAAATCCGCCGCCACGGTAGCGCTTGTCTTTTTCGTTGGTTCTATCGCTCTCGCGCCGGCGCTTACACGGGATCAGAAGAAGTTAGCAGCGGAGATCAACACCAAAACCTTCAAAGCAGCGGCCGCAATCAAAACCTCTCGGAGGCTGATGCGCCGTGTCAAACATTGAGTGGATCGGCTCGCCGCCTGCCGCAACCGGCGCCTCGAGGCGAAATGCGCCCCACGGCATAAACCAGTGCCCATCAACTTTTTAATTACTAATCCGCTGGCAAAGCATGGGCTCGGATAAAACGAAGACACGGCGCGCGGGTTGGCTTTACTTAAGACAAGGGGGGCATCGGGAGCTTGTCGAAGTCTTAATGCTTATATCTCTACAACTTCCAAGCACCGCCTTTTTCCCTCCTCAAAAACTCAAGAACTGCGCCCACTTCATTGCTTCGCCTGCTGCTCTTGATTTATGTCATAGACGCCCTTGCATAATAGCGCAAAACTACAGCGCTTAGATTTCCTCGGGCAGAACCAAATAACCCGAGAGCGTTTCTGTGAGGCAAAGGACGGGGAGGCGAAAATATGAATAAGAAACCTCTTTTTGCGGTGGGTGTCGTACTCAGCATGACCCTTGCTGTTGGAGGCGCCGTCATTCTAGCGGGACGCCCGAGTCCAGCCTGCGCTGCGAACGCGGTCGTGAGCTTCAATGACGAC
>JBAVVQ010000514.1:0-2045 GCA_049697375.1 Rhodomicrobium sp. | reverse complement strand
ACAACGAGCCCGGCCTTTCCTTCCTCGGTCACGCCAACGATCGCGACGATGCCGGACTTGATCTGCCGTTTGCCATCGTCCACGAGGCTGCGAAGGTCTTTCGGCTGGATGCCGTAGACTGTTCGGGCGAGCATTGTGACGTCTCCGACTGTGCGAACCGGGCTTTCGGTCGTAGCGTGCCCGTTTCCGCCTGCTCCAAGCGCGATTTTCTTCTTCGCTTCCGAGAGTTCGCGCTCGAGCTTTTTGCGCTCTTCGAGGAGCGAAACAAGCCGATTCGGGACATCGGACGGCTGAACGCGAAGAAGGTCGGCGGCTTGCCGAAGCGCCGCTTCCTGTGTCGCAAGATGGGTGCGCGCTGCATTCGCGGTCAGCGCCTCGATGCGCCTTACGCCGGCTGCGACGGCGCCTTCCTGGACGATCTTAACGAGTCCGATTTCACCTGTCGCGCGCACATGGGCGCCCCCGCACAACTCGACTGAGAAGATGCGGCCGCCCTTGTCGTCGTGGCTGGCCTCTCCCATCGAAACCACGCGGACTTCCTCACCGTACTTCTCGCCGAACAGAGCCATGGCGCCCGCCGCGATCGCGTCATCGACCGCCATCAGACGCGTCACGACGGGGCTGTCGCGAAGGATGACGGCATTGGCCAAGTCTTCGATCGTAGCGATTTCTTCCTTTGAAAGCGGCTTTGGATGAGAGAAATCGAAACGCAGCTTATCCGGATCGACGAGCGAGCCCTTTTGTGTGACGTGCGTGCCGAGCGTTTCACGCAGCGCCTCATGCAGAAGATGAGTCGCCGAATGATTGGCGCGAATGGCGGTGCGCCGAGAGCCGTTCACATGAAGTTCGACAGCATCCCCGACTTTTAACGGACCTTTCTCGATAACACCGACATGGGCGAAGACTTTCCCGAGCTTTTTCTGCGTATCCGTGACCTCAAAATGCACGCCTTTCGGAGCCATGATCACGCCATGATCACCCACTTGGCCGCCCGATTCGCCATAAAACGGCGTCTGGTTGACAATGACGATGCCCTCGTCACCCTTCTTGAGTTGCTTGACCGGCTTTCCTTCCTTCACCAGAGCCAGCACCTCGCCTTCGGCGGTCTCCGTCTCATAGCCGAGGAATTCGGTAGGGCCGACCTGGTCCAGGAGATCGAACCAAAGCTTGTCCGTTGCCGCCTCGCCCGAGCCGGCCCAGGCTTTGCGCGCTTCCGCCTTCTGCTGAGCCATCGCCGCGTTGAACTGCTCGACATCAACCCAGACGTTGCGCGCTTTCAGTGCGTCCTGCGTAAGGTCAAGCGGAAAACCATAGGTGTCGTAAAGCTTGAAAGCGACATCGCCCGATAAGGTGTCGCCCGCTTTCAGCGCGCCTGAAGCCTCGTCGAGAAGGGTCAGGCCGCGCTCCAGTGTTTTGCGGAAGCGGATTTCCTCGATCTTCAATGTCTCGCTGATGAGCGCCTGGCCGCGGTGAAGTTCCGGGTAGGCCTGTCCCATCTCATGGACGAGAACTGGCAGAAGGCGATAAAGCAGCGGCTCGGCCGCGCCAAGCAGATGGGCGTGGCGCATGGCGCGGCGCATGATGCGGCGCAGAACGTAGCCGCGGCCTTCATTCGAAGGCAGTACGCCGTCGGCGATGAGAAAGCTCGACGCCCTGAGATGATCGGCGATAACGCGATGGCTCGGAAGCGCCGGGCCTTCTGCCGGGACACCGGTTGCTTCGACGGACGCCCTGATGATCGCCTGGAAAAGGTCTGTCTCGTAGTTGTTATGGACGCCTTGCAAGACCGCCGCAACGCGCTCAAGCCCCATGCCGGTGTCGATCGACGGCTTCGGCAGAGGCTGACGGTCGTTCTTGGTAATCTGCTCGTATTGCATGAACACGAGGTTCCAGATTTCGACGAAACGGTCGCCGTCCGCGTCCTCGCCGCCGGGAGGCCCTCCCGGGATTTCGGCCCCATGGTCGTAGAAGATTTCGGAGCAGGGACCGCAAGGGCCGGTCTCTCCCATCGACCAGAAATTGTCCGACGTCGGGATGCGGATGAT
>JBAVVQ010000513.1:0-2352 GCA_049697375.1 Rhodomicrobium sp. | reverse complement strand
ATGCTATGCCACCCGCGCGAGTTCGCAGGGGCCGTGCTCACCTTCTTACGCGGGAAAGTCCCGCAGAACTGGGCCGATCTGCGCGATGCCGTCACCGACAACTTCCGCGTCATCAATCCGAAGGATTTTCGGGTTATGGCGTGAACGGGGTATACATTGTCAGCGCGCAGCAAATTTTCGTCGATGTCTACGGTCTCGGTTCCCGCTTCCCCGTCGCCTTTGGCGCGATCTCGTGCTTCCTGGTCGCGGCTTCCGGGCTCAACGCCTTGTTGGTGCGCAGGATCGGAATGCGCGGCGTGTCGCATCGCGCCATTTTCGCCGGGCTTGCCGTTTGCGGCTTGATGGCGTTGGCGGGCTTTCCGGAGAAGCCGCCGTTGCTTATGTTCGGCCTCTATATGGGGATCGTCTTCTTCTGCTTCGGCGTCATGATGCCGAACTTCAACGCCTTATCCATGGAGCCGATGAGCCACATCGCGGGGACCGCATCCTCGCTCGCAGGCTTCTATTCGACGGTGGCGGGCGCCGCTTTCGCCACGGCGATCGGGCGATCCTTCGACGGTACCGTGCGTCCGCTTTGCATCGGCATCGCGGTCCTGTTCATTGCAACGCTCGTCACGGTGCTGATCACGGAAAGGTTCAAGCTGCAGCATAAATCGGCGCCGGATGTGCCTATGCCGCAGGGAGAATAAGGGAAGGGCAACCGCGCCGTGTAGCGCCACGGCTAAATTCTGCGAGCGCAGATTTTCCTCTCTGCAAATGCAGATTTTTCTCTACCAATGAAGAACGTTTTCGATTATATGCGACGCATGGATCAGCACCCGCTAGCGAAGGTTCGCCCGCGGGTGTGTTTCGCGTTGGAAAATTGAAAGCGTGCGCATGTTTGAATCGCTCTCCGACCGCCTTTCCGTCATTTTCGATAAGCTGACCCGTCGCGGCGCGTTGACTGACAGCGACGTGGCCGAAGCGATGCGCGAGGTTCGGCGGGCGCTTATCGAGGCCGACGTTGCGCTCGACGTGGTGAAATCCTTCACGGATCGGGTGCGCGAAAAGGCGGTTGGGCAGGAAGTGGTGCGTTCGATCACGCCCGGCCAGATGGTCGTGAAGATCGTGCACGACGAGCTTGTGCGCACGCTTGGCTCCGAAGCCGAACCCATCGACCTGTATGCGCCCGCGCCCGTTCCAATCATGATGGTCGGCTTGCAAGGCTCCGGCAAGACCACGACCTCGGCCAAGATCGCAAAACGCCTCAACGAGCGCGACAAGAAGAAAGTGCTGATGGCGTCGCTCGATACGCGCCGCCCCGCCGCGCAGGAGCAGCTCAAGATCCTCGGCGAGCAGGTCGGTATCGATACGCTGCCGATCATCAAGGGCCAGACGCCGCAGCAAATCACGTCGCGGGCCATGCAGGCGGCGCGGCTCGGCGGCTATGATGTGGTCATCCTCGACACGGCGGGCCGCCTTCACATCGACGACGAGCTGATGCGCGAGACCGAAGAGGTGCGCGATATCGCGAAGCCGCATGAAACTCTGCTTGTGGCCGACAGCCTTACGGGCCAGGATGCCGTCATCCTCGCGGGAACCTTTAACGAGCGCATCGGCATCAGCGGCATCGTGCTCACCCGCATCGACGGCGATGGCCGCGGCGGCGCCGCTCTTTCCATGCGCGCCGTCACCGGCAAGCCGATCAAGCTGCTCGGCACCGGCGAAAAGCTCGACGGCCTCGAAGATTTCCATCCCGAACGCGTCGCAAGCCGCATTCTCGGCATGGGCGACGTGGTCAGCCTCGTCGAGAAGGCCGCCGAAACCATCGACCAGGAAAAAGCCCAGGCGATGGCGAAGAGGCTGGCGAAGGGCCAGTTCGACCTGGAGGATCTGTCCGATCAGCTCAAGCAGATGCAGAAGATCGGCGGCATGTCGAGCGTGCTCGGCTTCCTTCCCGGCATCGGCAAGATCAAAAAGCAGGTCGACGCCGCCAATCTCGACGACAAGATCTTCAAGCGCCAGGGCGCAATTATCTCCTCCATGACGCCGAAAGAGCGCCGCAACCCGAAAATTCTTCAGGCGACCCGAAAGCGCCGCATCGCGGCCGGCTCCGGCACGACCGTGCAGGAAATCAATCAGCTTCTGAAAATGCATCGGCAGATGGCCGACATGATGAAGGTTGTCGGCAAGGGCAAGGGCGGCCTCGCGAAGCTCTTCGGCTTGAACAAGATGCCGGAGCCTACGCCGGAGATGATCGAGGCTGTCAAAAAGGGCCAGCTTCCGCCAGGAATGAAGCTGCCGGGCGCGCTCGGCGGCGGCGGCCTTCCGGGGATGCCCGGCCAGCCGCGCTTTGGCGGCGGACTCCCGGGC
>JBAVVQ010000512.1:0-6715 GCA_049697375.1 Rhodomicrobium sp. | reverse complement strand
GGCCAGCACCTCTCCGGCAGCCGGATTGTGTCCGCCATCGACCCAGATTTACGAGCCCTCCGGCGCAAGATCATGGAGCCGCCCTGGCGACAGTCGCTCAAGCCGCGCGGGCCAGACAGCCGCCGTGATGCCTTTTGCAATTGCCTCCTCGGAAATGTGAAAGCCTTCGATCGATCTGGCCGCCGCAATGGCCGTTCCTGCATTTCCGAATTGATGACGCCCGAAAAGCCGGGGCAAAGGCAGATCCAGCAGGCAATCCTCGTCCTGGAAGACGAGCCTGCCATGTTGTTCGAAGACGTCCCAAGTCCGTCCGCCCACATGCAAAGGCGATGACAGCGCGCTGGCGCGTGCTTCGATGGCGCCAAGCGCCCTTTCGCTTTGCCGCGACACGATGGCGGGCCGTCCGCGCTTGAGGATGCCGGCCTTCTCTCCTGCAATAGCCTCGATTGTGTCGCCAAGAAATGAGCAGTGATCGAGCGAGATCGGGGTCAGAATCGTGACCAGCGGCTCATCGATCACGTTCGTTGCATCGAGCCTGCCGCCGAGACCTGTTTCGAGAAGCACCACGTCCGCCGGATTTTCAGCAAACGCCACGAAAGCCGCCGCGGTGGTGATCTCGAAGAATGTGATTGGCTCCCCGCGGTTGGCGGCTTCGGCGCGGCTCAAAATATCGGCAAGATGCCGCTCGCCGATGGCGCGCGCTCCGCCTTGTCCCGCGAGCATGATGCGCTCGTGGAACCGGCGCAAATGAGGTGAGATGAACGCGTGCGTGCGATACCCCGCCGCTTCAAGGATCGCTTTCAGGAAAGCGACAACCGAACCTTTGCCATTCGTTCCCGCGACATGAATAACCGGCGGGATCCGCCGATGCGGGTCTCCGAGCGCGGAGAGAAGGCGATGCACGCGGCCGAGCGAAAGGTCGATGCTCTTCGGATGCAGCGTTTCAAACCGCGCGAGCAGGCTTTCTGTTTTTTGAGGTTGCAAGGCTTTGTCCGGTGTTGAAGCGTGATGCGCGCGCGGGGAGACTAGCGGAGCTCATTGGGATGGGTTGGCGGCCGCTGGCGGAGTTCCCTCCTCGGCGTTTGCCTCGGAGGCCGTCTTGCCTTTGTTTGCCGCGGCGGAAAGTTGTTCGGCCGTCGCGGGCACCTTGATTTCGGGGGACGCTCCGGCGGCGGCGGCCTTCTTGTGTTTCACGTTGTTCATCCCGGCGCGGTGTTTGCGCTCGGTCACCAAAAGACTGCACAGCCGGCTGAGTGTATCGCGTAGATCGTGGCGGTGCACCACCATGTCGATCATGCCGTGCTCGAGGAGATATTCCGATTTTTGGAAGCCGTCAGGAAGTTTCTCGCGGATTGTCTGCTCGATCACACGAGGACCGGCGAAGCCGATCAAGGCGCCAGGCTCCGCGATGTGGATATCTCCGAGCATCGCGTAAGACGCGGTCACGCCGCCCGTGGTGGGATTGGTCAGAACAACGATATAGGGCAGCTTCGCATCGCGCAGCCGCTGCACGGCGACTGTGGTGCGCGGCATCTGCATGAGGGACATAATCCCCTCCTGCATGCGCGCGCCGCCGGAGGAGACGAACAGGATATAAGGGATCCTCAACTCGACCGCCTTCAGCATCCCCGTGATGATCGCTTCGCCAGCAGCCATGCCGAGCGAGCCGCCCATAAAAGCGAAATCTTGCACCGCCGCGACCACTGAAAGGCCATCAAGCGTGCCAAGCCCGGTCAGGAGGGCGTCTTGCATGCCTGTCTTGGAGCGTGCTTCCTTGATGCGATCCGAATAACGCTTCTCGTCGCGAAACTTCAAAGGGTCAGCGGGGACATCCGGCGCAGCTACGGTTTCGAACTTCCCGCCGTCGAAAAAGGATTTCAGCCGCGCATCGGCCCCCATCCGCATGTGGTGGCCTGAGCCTGGAATGACGAACTGATTGGCTTCGAGGTCTTTGTGAAAGACCATTTGTCCGGTCTCGGGGCACTTGACCCAAAGATCGCCCGGCATCTCCCGCTTTTGCCACAGGCCGCTGATCTTTGGCCGGACAACGCTGTTAATCCAGTTCACTTCGCTAACGCCTTTTTTGCCTCGGAAAAGGCCATGTCATGTGCCTAGCCCGCCCTCATGCCTGCGGAGAGTTGTTCGACGAGCCCCAAAACCGCATTTATGGTTAAGTCGGTCGCGCGTTGGTTCCCGTCAAGACTTTGTGAAAGCGCATCGACAAGCGCCGACCCGACAACCACGCCATCGGCCACGCTTGAGATGATGCGGGCCTGTTCGGGCGTGCGGACTCCGAAGCCAACGGCGACAGGCAACGGGGTGCGCGCCTTAATCCGCGCGACATTCTGCGCGACCGCGTGGAGGTCGGGCGCCCTTGTCCCGGTGACGCCTGCGATGGAGACGTAATAGACAAAGCCGCTGGTATTCGTGAGCACGGCCCCGAGACGCCGATCGTTTGTTGTGGGCGCCGTCAGCCGGATGAAATTCAGGCCCGCCTTCAAGGCCGGGATACAAAGCTCGTCATCGGCCTCAGGCGGCACATCGACAACGATCAGCCCATCGACGCCCGCTTCCGCAGCCTCGGCCAGAAACCGGTCTACGGGGAAGACATAGATCGGGTTGTAGTATCCCATGAGAACGATGGGCGTGGTCTCGTCCGTTTTGCGGAAGCTTCGAACCATCTCAAGGGTTTTCCGAAGCGTTTGGCCGCCCTTCAGGGCGCGCTGCGACGCCTTTTGAATCGCAGGGCCGTCCGCCATCGGATCGGAAAACGGCATGCCAAGCTCAATGATGTCGGCGCCGGCTTTCGGCAGGCCCTTCAGAATTTCGAGCGACGTCGCGTAGTCGGGATCGCCCGCCGTGATGAACGAAATGAGCGCCTTATGTCCCGATTGATGAAGCGCGCTAAACGCTCTGTCTAACCTCTTAGACATTCTCGATTCCCGAGGCGTTCACTTTCACCAACGCCTTAATTCCTTCCGCCACTTCAGATTTCCATGCCCAGATGACCCGCCACGGCGAAAATGTCCTTATCGCCGCGCCCGCACATGTTCATAACGAGGAGATGGCTCGCAGGCAAGGCGGGAGCAATTTTTGTCACCTGCGCAAGCGCGTGCGCAGGCTCAAGCGCCGGGATGATGCCTTCGAGGCGCGTGCAGAGCTGGAATGCGTCCAGCGCTTCGCGATCCGTCGCCGACACGTAAGTGACGCGCCCCGTCTCGCGCAGCCAGGAGTGTTCCGGGCCGATGCCGGGATAGTCGAGGCCGGCCGAAATCGAATGGCCGTCGAGGATCTGGCCGTCATCATTTTGCAGGAGATAAGTGCGGTTGCCATGAAGCACGCCGGGCTTGCCCCCGTTCAAGGACGCGCAGTGCCCGTTCGGCACGTCGAGACCGCGGCCCGCCGCTTCGACGCCAATCATGCTCACAGACCGATCGTCCAGGAAGGCGTGGAACAGCCCCATGGCGTTCGAGCCGCCGCCGATCGCGGCTACAAGGGTGTCCGGCAACCTGCCCTCGGCCGACTTCATCTGCTCGCGCACCTCCTGGCCGATCACGGCCTGGAAATCCCGCACCATAGCGGGATAGGGGTGAGGCCCGGCAACCGTGCCGATAATGTAGAAGGTGTCCTCAACATTGGAGACCCAGTCGCGAAGGGCCTCGTTCATCGCGTCCTTCAGCGTGCCTGTGCCTGAGACCACGGGCCGCACCTCGGCGCCGAGCAGGCGCATGCGAAAGACATTCGGCTTCTGGCGCTCGATGTCGGTCTTGCCCATGAAAACTACACAAGGGAGTCCGAATCGTGCGGCAACAGTCGCAACCGCCACGCCATGCTGGCCCGCGCCCGTCTCCGCGATGATCCGCTTCTTGCCCATGCGTTTCGCAAGCAGGATTTGTCCCAGGCAGTTATTGATCTTGTGCGATCCGGTGTGATTGAGTTCGTCGCGTTTGAGGTAGATTTTCGCGCCGCCGAAATGCCTGGTCAGTCTTTCGGCGAAATAAAGCGGGCTTGGCCGGCCTGAATAATGGGCGTGAAGATCGGACAGTTCGGCGCTAAAGGCCGGGTCGTTCTTGGCCTCATTGTAGGCAGCCTCCAGCTCGAGAATCAGCGGCATCAGCGTTTCGGCCACGAACCGTCCGCCGTAAATGCCGAAATGCCCCTTTTCGTCGGGGCCGGTCCGATAGCTGTTCAATTGCACTGTGGTTTCGACGGCGGGGGCCATGGGCTTTACCTCATTCCGCGGCTGTCGAGATGCGGCCAGCGGCCTCGAACGACTTTGCGGTTTTTATGAACTGGCGGATAAGCGTTGGGTCTTTTACGCCGGGCGAGGATTCCACGCCAGAGGAGACATCGACCGCCGATGCGCCGCTTTCTCCCAGAGCCGTGAGCACGTTGTCAATGCGAAGGCCCCCGGCAAGCATGAAACCGCGCCGGAGCACGGCCCCCTGAAGCCAGCGCCAATCGAAAGACAAGCCGTTTCCACCCGGGAGAACCTCAGGAACAGCGGGCGCCTGCGCATCGAAAAGCAAAAGGTCCGCCTCGTCTTCATAGACACGTGCGCCTTGAATATCGCAAAGGCTTCCCACCTTGATCGCCTTGATAATCTTTCTTGAGGTCAACTTGCGGATTGCGGCGATACGCTCGACGTTCTCGCTGCCGTGGAGCTGAAAAAAATCGGGGCGGACCTCGCCAGCGATGGCCTTAATCGCATCGTCCCCGGCGTTCACCGTCAAAGCCACGGTCTCGATGCGGCCTTCCGCACGCCGGGCCAGCGCGACGGCGCGGCTTACCGTAATGTTCCGAGGGCTTCTCTCGAAGAATACGAAACCGGCATAGGCGGCGCCCGCCTCAATCGCGGCTTCCAAAGCATCTTCGGTCGAGATACCGCAAATTTTAACGAGAATTGTCATGCCTGTATGATGGCGGATGCCTCCGCCATCGACTCGTTCAGCGCGAGAAAAAGGATCGGAGCGGATGGATTGCGGGAGGCGCAATAGCTTTGGGGCTGGCTGCTTGCAGTCCGCGCTTCAGGTTCTCTGCTTCGCGCTTCCAGATCGTGGCTTCCTTATGCGTTTCGCGTGCTGTCTTGCGCCAATGGCCTTGTCCAACCCAGGCCGTCAGCCATCCAACGATCACACCGGCAAGCAAGGCGACGAACAGGAACAAGGAAAGCGGCGCGCGGAAGGAAAGGGCCATCTTCTCATCGATGAACGGATCGATGATGAAGGTCACGAGGTGACGATTCGCAATCCCAAAGGCGACCAGCAGGCAGCCAACGATAAAGAGAATCACGACACGGAAAAAGCGCTTCATGGGTGCCTCCGCAAAAACCCGCCGCCAAAAGGATTAGGATACTTTCTTAGTTGCTTTCGTTGATTTCTTACGACCTTTAGGCTTCTCCGCCAGAGGTACGGGCGGATTCAGCCGGATCCGCAGTTCTTTGCCCGTCTTGAAATAGGGCACGTATTTTTCCGGCACCTCAACCTGATCGCCCGTGCGCGGATTTCGCCCGACCCTGGCGGGACGGTGTTTGATGGAAAACGCGCCAAAGCCACGCAGTTCGACACGGTCGCCGCGGGCGAGCGCGCTTGTGATCTCCTCGAAGATCACATTCACGATCTTCTCGACGTCCCTGTGCATCAAATGAGGATTGGTAACCGAAAGCTTCTCAATGAGCTCTGATTTAATCATTGCTTTATCTCGCATTTCTTCATTGAGGGTGCCAAATCGAGAATAAGCCGTCAAGCGGATGATCCGTCAGCGTTTCAAGCTCCTCCAGCACCCTCGCGCCAATGAGAGAGCCAAGGCCGAGCTTCCCTGCGAGCCCCGTCAAAGACTGAAAAAGGCCAGACACGGAACTCTGCGGCTTCCAGTCTTTGACCTTCAGTCCGGAAGCCACATTCCGCGTGTCGGTGAACCATTTGATCGCCGTTTGCTCGTCCCCGATCGCATCGATGAGACCGATCTTGAGGGCTTCTCTCCCAGTGTAGATCCGGCCGGTCTTGATGTCGTCCATCAAGGATGCCGCAGCCTTGCGGCGCTCGCTGACCAAACCCAGGAACCAGACCTGCGAATCCATCACCAGTTCTTCGGTCACCTGCTTGGAAGCCTCGTCAGCCGGCGTAAACGGCGATGGCTTCGCCTTCAAAGGGCCGCTCCTGACCTCATCGACCTTCACGCCAATCTTGTTGAGCAGGTCCGTAACGTCCGCCCACTGAAAAATCACACCAACCGAACCGGTAATGGTGTTGCCGCGTGCGACGATGTAGTCTGTTCCGATTCCGCCGAGATAAGCCGCTGACGCTGCGACGGTGCCGAAGACAGCGGCGACCGGCTTCGCTTTCGAAAGATCCCGAAGGTCTTCGTAAAGCGCCTCGCCTCCTGTCGTCGTTCCGCCCGGGCTGTCAACCGCGACGATAACGGCTTTCACGTGGTCGTTCTTCGCAAGCTTCGTCAGCAACTCATGACGCTGCCTGCTATCGCCAATAAAGCCGCTGATGGTAACCCGTGCGATGTGGTCGCGGCCGATTCCGAACAGAGATGCCCCGCTGTCACTTCCTAGAGAGGCAAAAGCAATTGCGGCCACAATCGCTAAAATAGCCAGCACGCGCCAAATCGTGAGGCTGCGCTTGATGCGGCGGCGATCAATGAGAATGTCAGAGTCCAGGGTCATGCATTCGCCTTTGAGAGACTGGATCAACCCGCCTTTAATCGG
>JBAVVQ010000511.1:0-3660 GCA_049697375.1 Rhodomicrobium sp. | reverse complement strand
CTTCATGGCGGCTGCTCAACCGGACCGAAGACGCCGGAAGGCAAAGCCCGATCTCTCGCCGCTGCACGGGCCGGGTGGCGAAGATGGAATGCAGAGCGCCAAGCGGCGAAGGCAATCACATAAGACTGTCAAAGCGCCAAAACGGGCGGAAACAGCCTCGGGGACGAGCAGCAACCTCGCAAGCGCCCGCGCATTATGAAGTTCGGTGTCAGACAGTCTCAGTTGTAAAAGCCAGGACTTGATCTGACAGTGAGCGTTTGGATGGGCGGCCGGGTTTGCCTTGCTGCCGTTGTCAGGCAGCGATCATTTTCTCCTCTGCAATTGGCTTTGCGTCAAGGAAGGTCTGCATCGGCGTTTTGCCGAAGCACCAGCGTCCCTGATGCGGCCGGCTTCGATTGAACTCTTCGAGCCATTGATCCAGATCGGCCTGCAGCTCTGCGATGGAGCCATAAAGCTTTTTCCGGAAGGCGATGCGATAGAACTCGTTCAGCATGGTCCTATGGAAGCGCTCCACGATCCCATTGGTCTGCGGGCTTTTGGTTTTCGTGCGGGAATGATCGATGTCCTCGATGGCGAGATAAAGCTCGTATTCGTGGCGCTCGGGATTGCCGCAATATTCGGTTCCGCGATCGGTCAGCACGCGCAAAAGCTTGACGCCTTCTTCGTCGAAGAAGGGAATGACGCGGTCGTTCAAGAGATCGGCGGCCGTGAGCGGCGTCTTTCTGTCGTAGAGCTTGGCGAAGGCGACTTTCGAGTAGGTATCGACGAAGGTCTGCTGATAGATGCGTCCCACGCCCTTCATATTGCCCACATAGAAGGTGTCCTGGGCGCCGCAATAGCCGGGATGCTCGCTTTCGAACTCGCCATGGGCTTCTTTTTCGGATTTGGCCTTCTCCAAGGCCGCAAGCTGGGCCTCGGTGAGCAGGATGCCGTCCTGGGCGACTTTGGCCTCGAGCGCCTTCAGGCGCTTCTTCATCGTCTCCAAATCGTGGCGTTGCCACACGCAGCGGACGCCTGCGGGCGAAACGGTCAGCCCGCGCTTTCTCAGTTCATTGGCGATGCGCACCTGCCCGAAAGCCGGCTGCTCGACGGCGAGCGCCACGATGGCAATCTCGATCTCTGCGGCGACACGGTTTTTGAGCACCGGCTTCTGCCGGGAGATTTCCGTAAGGGCGATCTCGCCGCCTTTCTCGTACAGCTCCTTGAAGCGGTAGAAGCTGTCCCGGCTATAGCCCATCATCTTGCAAGCCTGGCTGACATTGCCGAGCTGCCTGGCCAGCTCCAATAAGCCAACTTTGGCGCGGATGACTTTCTGATCTTTGGTCATGACGTCCTATTCCTGAAGACGCCAAAGCACGGCGCTTGAGCCACCCGACCGCTCCGCGCCGTGCTTTGGCTGCGTTGCGACTCGTTGCTCCCATCACGCCGTCTGTCAGGTTAAGTCTTAGCTAATGCAATTTAAGTTAACCGCGCGGGGTGCGCTCGCTTGAACAGGCAAGGAAAAATTTATGGCTATCCAAACAAGCAGGACGCTGAAACCAGCTAAGGAGATACCATCCTCAGCCAATCCAGCCGAATATTACCAGCACCTTCTTGCCAACCTTTCAAAGATGGCCGGGCAACTTTGGCGTGCTCAGTTCGTCAGATCATCGTGGGATCCAGCTGAACGTCGCGATACAAGAAGGCGAATTCCATCACTCCATGCGAAGACGTAAGTTCTCCAGCTTTTCCAAAGGCGACGCGCAACTCTCTCCCCCGGCAACGCCGTTTTTCCTGGCCGGAAAAGCCTTTCGCGATCAGCTGCAGACCTCTTCAAGGAAAGGGTTATGACGCTTTGTGAAGCAGCCGGATATTTGGCGTCGATGCTTGTCTTCATGGCATTCTGCATGAAAGATATTGTTTCTCTGCGGATTGTCGCCATAGCCAGTAATCTTGCCTTCCTGACCTATGGGATCGGGCTCGGCCTGGCGCCGGTCTGGCTGCTTCACGCTGTGCTGCTCCCGGTCAATGGCTGGAGGCTTTGGCAAGCCGTTGATGGCGGCGAGCTAGGGCGGCACAATGTGACTCAAAGGTGGCTTCGAAAGGGCCCCAAGCATGCTGACCGGAGAGCCAGCGCACGCTTGAGCCAGCGGTAATGCCCAGCCGCTGATGCGAGTCAACCCCAACAAGACGAGGCACGGCACCATGATCCAGCTTTTCCAATTCCCGTTTTCGCATTATTGCGAGAAGGCTCGCTGGGCGCTCGATTACAAGGGCATTCCTTTTCAGACTGTTGACTTGCTGCCAGGCTTCCATCTGCGGACGGTAAGGAAACTCGCACCGAAAACCTGGGTTCCAGTTTTGCGCGACAACGGGATCGTCGTACAGGACACATCGGCGATCATTGACTATTTGGAAACCAAATATCCAAATCCATCTCTTACACCTTCTGACCCTGACGCTGTCATCGAGGCGCGCGAGTGGGTATTTCGATAAGGAGATTGGCGTGACCTGGCGGCTTTGGCGTTTGTACCACTGCTTGCCGATTCGCCGCCTCGCCTTGAGGCTCCTGCTCCAAGATGCGGCATGGCATAAGCGGCCCCTCTTCATGCTTGCCTTCCCTGTGATCAGACGGGGGACGATCCAACGCATAAACATTAATGCCGATACGGCCAGCCAGTCCGAACAGCGTCTGCGCGCAGCTTTGGACAAATTGGATGAGGCCCTAGACGGCCGCCCCTTTTTGGTAGGGGACCGATTTTCACGAGCCGATCTGACCGCCTGCGCGCTGCTGTCGCCGTGCTGCCTGCCTGACGACAGCGAAGCATCTGCAAAATTTCCGGCAACGGTGCTCAAGTTTCGCAACGAGATGAAGGGGCGCCGTTTGTATCAATGGGTGCGAAGCGTCTACTCAAGCTATCGCGCACCTCTCGCAAAGCACACGTCGTTGCGAAGGCTGTAAATGTTTGACCATATGCTGAGGGTCCGGAATGGGTCATGGGCTGCCTCAGACTTTTATCAAATGACTGCAACGGCTTAGGAACGGACGATTCGTCGAAGGAAGCTCCGGGCCGATTTTGTTCTCTAATTCCGGGTCCTGGGTCAAGCTCTCGGTTCATCTTTGCCGGGTCCACGGTTCTCTTCGCGGTGCGGTGCTCGGAAAATGCCGCTTATGTGCAGGCGCTTATGCTCACAGACGACAGGAGCCGAGGAACAGCACCTGTCCCACCATCGAAAAATACAAAACAAAACAAAGACATATGATGAGAGACTGGTGGACACGACAGGGATTGAACCTGTGACCCCTACGATGTCAACGTAGTGCTCTACCGCTGAGCTACGCGCCAAGGCATTGTTTTTACGAAGGAATTTTGGCTGCTTATCCACGCACAATCACGTTTTGTTCGCAGATTTTCGTTCTGTTTCATTCGCAATCATTCGCGGTCTTCCTGCTACGTTCTTATGGAAGTTCGGATGAACGTGGGCATACGTGTTTCTAAGCACCTCTTCACTCATTCCCAGATAATCGGCAGTGTCTGCAAAGGAGATGCCTTCGCTTAGAAGCCAAGTCGCAGCTGTATGACGAAGATGATGCTTTATCGGGTCGAACAGGAAACCGGCTTCCGTCGTTAAACCAGCGTCCCGACAAGCCATGTCCCAGCTTCTACGAAGCTTCTGGAT
>JBAVVQ010000510.1:0-3866 GCA_049697375.1 Rhodomicrobium sp. | reverse complement strand
GCCTATTCGGAAATACTGCCCGACGAAAAACGCAAATCCTGCTTGCGCTTTTTGTTCAACGCCCTGCGCTTCTTTAGGCGCTACGCGTCAAAGTCCATCGCGTCATGACCGACAAGGGCGTCTCATTCCGCTCCCATCGCTACGCCAAGGCTTTGCGAATGCTGAACATCAAGCACAAGCGAACCAAACCCTACACCCCGAAAACCAACGGGAAGGCGGAGCGCTTCGTCCAGACATCCCTGCGCGAGTGGGCTTATGCAAAGCCCTACGAGGCCGCGAAGACACGGATGTATGACACGCTGCAGAGGTCAGGGGTGCCTTGACGCGGCGGCCGGGTCGGCGATGCTGAAGGTGCCGTGAGGGCGGGAATGGGGGCGTGAGGGAAATGAAATAGGGGCCGCGTGGCGAGTTCCAGCGGTCACCATTCGTTGCTTTTGTTCCATTCGAAGCCGCGGTTTGAGCGGGTTGTGGCGGCGGGGAGTGAGCTTAGGCCGGGTTGGGTCGATTGCAGCTATTCAATAATTTGGAACTAACTGCCGCATTACCCCAAAAAGCAGGAATCTGCTTTTGGACCACATACTAAACAGCAGAAGTGGTCGAGCCGCTCATCGCATCTATTCCTGAACTCTCCCTGCTCGATAAGGGCAGGCTTCCTGTACGCGCCAACGTAACGGGCTTGTGACCGGCGGATTTTGCAATGTGTTTTCAATTACAAGAGCAAGATCGAGTATGTTTCGCTTAGGCAGTTCGCGGTCAGGCGGAATTATCCCCCTTAATTTGCATCGAAAATGGCTATGGTGGCGATCCCTGTGGGGTTCTGTGCGGAGGCTCTTGGGTCATGAGCAGGGCAGCTTTGGAGTCAAGCGGCGAACAAGGCATCTTGAACGGCGCAGCGGGGCAGCCGGCGGCCGCTCTCCAGCGCATCTCAGCAGTACGGCTCTTTCTTCGCGCTATAGGAATTTCATTCATCAGCGTTCTGAGCGTGCTGATTGCGTTTTTCGCCTTTACGACGCTGCCCCAAGTTCAAGACGTCTTGCTCGACGCCCGGCCTTATTGGGTTCAGGAAGCCCTTTTTTGGAGCTTCTTCTATTTGGTGGGTATTCTCGCTTGGGCGTTGCCGCTCGTCTTTGCAGCACGCCTGCTGCTGCTTCAGCATTTCGCCTTAATTGGCATCGATACTGAGGAGAGATTCAAGTTCTATATTTTCGTCTTCCCTCGATTCTACGCGATCTTTGCTTTTGCCGCTGTTTTAGCAGGCATGATTTCGGCGTCGGGAACCCTCCCGATGCCAATGAATGGCAACGCGCACGAGGTGATTCTCAGACAGTTATTAACATTCCATTTAATTGCGCTATGCTTGGCAACCGCCGTCATCATTGTCCTTATTTTGATGCGCAATGTATTCATCAGCTTTTATGGGCGGCGGATGGAAGCAATGGAGCGCAGCAGGCCAGGGACTCTGCAGAAATCGCTCTCCTATATTAAGACTGGGCCGAAGCCTGCATTCCTTACCGAAGCGACGTGGGTTGCCGCTCAGCGGGCCAAACTCTTTATGTGGATGTATCTGTGTTGGCTCAGTGGAATATTGGCTATTTTTGTTGCGATCCATTTCCTTTCATATTCCAGCACGCTTGGCAACTTGTTTACACCCAATATGTCCTCTTATCCTAAGCTGGACGCTGGGTGGCATTTCATAGCCGATTCCCTTTCCCTGAACCGCGCGCCGCTGCTGTTGCTTTTACTCGGCGCTTGGGTGCCCTTCATCACGATTTTGGTGCTGTTATCCAAACGTCACCAATTTCCGTTCATCGTTTCCTTCATTGCAGCAGGCGTTTTTATTTCGTTGTTTATTGGCGATGGCCACGATGCCCGCATCATCAAATTATCCGAGGCGCAGCACGCAGCCTTGAAGCCCGCGACCTTTGCGGAAGCACTGAGGGATTGGAAGGCCGCGAGCGACTGGAATGCGAAAGGGTGCGAGCGTTTGCCGGCAGGCGCACCCCAGCTCGCCAGTTGCCCGCGTCCGATCCTCGTTGCCGCGGAGGGCGGCGGCAGCCGCGCGGCTTTCTTCTTGGCGAGTTTCCTCGGCGCGCTGGAGGATGAAAGTCTGGATGGGCGTATCAATCCTCAGGGGCGGCCGTTTCACCAGCAGCTTTTCGCCATTTCGGGGGTCTCTGGCGGCGCTGTCGGAGCGGCCTTTTTTGTCAGCGCTTTGAAAGCCCAGCCCAGCCAAAGCACCGAACGACTTAAGCAAGCCCTTTACCGGCAAAAACTATGGTTCCGTAACTTGGCGGCTGCCGGCGCAAACGCGAGCGAGTCGGAAAAGGGTGGGATGGCGCCCGATTTTCTGACCGACGTTGTCTCCTATAAGGACAGCTTGCAGGCAGCGTTATCGAACGATTTTGTCTCGCCAATCCTGAAAGCTTTTTTCACGCGGGACGTCTCGCTCGTATCGATGTTTCCGCGGGTCATGGACCGGGCAGGCGTGCTCGAAACGTCCTGGGAGGATGCGTTTGACGATGTCTACGGCACCTCGCGGCAAACCTCGCTGTTATCCGCACCTTTTCAGATGGCGGGCCCCAGCCCGGATAGCTGGACGCCGTTGTTGCTCCTGAACGCGACCTCGATCAACACCGGCCGGCGCGTGATCGCAACGCCTGTCAAAATTGCAGATCCCATGGGAACGGGCAGGAGCATGATTTTCCCGGACACCTATGATTTTCATGAACTTCTCTGCTCACCTTATCCTGACCCCATGACCAACGCGTATCCACACATCAGCCCTATTCAGTGGATGGCCGGAATCATACCGTCATTGGTAAGCCCGGCTAAGGAGTGCGAAGACAGGAAGCCTGTCACCGTAGACATACGTCTCAGCACGGCGGCGAGCATCAGTGCGCGCTCGCCTTTCGTCAGTCCCCACGCGAATGTTCGGGACCGGCGGGCGCAAATCACCGATAGCGTCGTCGACGGGGGGTATTTCGATAATTCGGGGGTCGTGACGGCTCTCGATACTGCGCGCGCCCTCAAAGCCTTAGATCCGAGACTCTCGCCCTTTTTGGTGCAGGTCTCAAGCGATCCTGACTGGTTTGAGGCCTCAAACGACTGCTCCATGCAGTCAATGTTTCCGGCGACTCCCCCAATTCCCGATACCAACAATTTCCGGCCCTTGGGCTCCTTATCAGATCCCCTCACGGTAATGCCGTCGCGGATCTCGCGGGGGTTCGGGACGATTTTGGAACTGCCGCCTTATGCAGCCCAAATAAACGGCGGCATCCGCTCGTCAGCCCAGATTCATGTCTGTCCGCAGCCTCAAGAGAGCTTTTGGGATTTTATTAAGTCTTACACCGGAAACGAGATGAAACCCCAAGATAAAATGCATGACATGATGATGAGCATTGAAAAGCAAGTGCTCTATAAAAGCGTATCGCTTAGCTGGTGGCTATCCCCGCCTTTACAGGCCTATCTCGACGGGCAGCTTTACTCGCAGAATAACTCGGCGGAGCGAAATTGCGTTCTTTCGCTTCTAAGAGATGACCAAGATGGCAGTACGCTAGCATGCCCAAAACGATGAGAAGAAGCATCTCTGCATATTCGCGAGGCCGTGCAGGCGAACGAGTGGCCGTGAAGACTTTCAAGCGAACAGGCGTCGCCGACGCAGAAAGAATTTGCGTGGCGCGAGTTCTGCCCGACCGCCAATTGCCGATGAGGTCGCGTCAAGCTGAAATGGTCTCTTCTCGGCCGAGGTTGTGTGAAAAGTCCTTTTCGGGATGCTGATTCTGCTTAAGAATCTGCCTGCGAAGATGCGGGGGATTTGATGAGCGGCTTCATAAGGGGAGCGGATCGTGGTCAGGCGACGATGTTTC
>JBAVVQ010000509.1:0-1830 GCA_049697375.1 Rhodomicrobium sp. | reverse complement strand
AGCCGAGGCGGCCATTCTCAAAGTCGAGCGCTTGTCATGACTGATCCCGAGCGCCGCGTGGCGGCGATAGTAGGCAATCCGAACTGCGGCAAGACCACCCTTTTCAACCTTCTGACCGGGGGCAATCAGACTGTCGGCAACTGGCCGGGCGTGACGGTGGAAAAGAAAGCGGGCGCCTACACCTACAAGGGCGCGCGCTACGATCTTATCGATCTGCCGGGCGTCTATCTCATCGGCAGCGTGGGCAGAGGCTCGGAGGACGAACGCATCGCCCGCGACTTCATCCTCTCCGGCGAAGCGTCGCTCATCGTCAACATTCTCGACGCCTCCAATCTGGAGCGCAATCTTTACTCGACCGCCCAGCTTCTTGAAATGGGCGTCCCCCTCGTCCTGGTCCTCAATATGGCGGACAAAGCCAAGGCGAATGGCGAGGTCATCGACGCCAACGCGCTTGAAAAATTCCTGGGCTGCCCCGTCGTCCGCATGGTGGCCCGCCGGAGCATCGGCCGAGACGCATTGAAGGACGTCATCGCCCAAGCGATGACTTCGCGGCCCTTGCCGCGCGCCCGGCCTGTCCATGCGCAAGCTGTTGAAGCGGCGATCGACGCGCTGGCGCCCGCTCTTGCGGAAGCGGCCGAGGCGGAGGGCGTCGATCCGCGATGGGCGGCGCTGAAGCTCATCGAGGGAGACGACTTCGCTGAAAAGCTTGCCGGCCAGCGCCTTGGCGCAGAAGTCAGCCGGCATCGGGCGGCAATCGAGGCGGAATGCGGCGACGAGGCCGACATTGTCGTCGCAGATGGCCGCTACAGGTTCATCGGCGAGGTGATGGCCGCCAGTCACCGCCGCAGCAGGCGGCTTTCGGCGACGCTCACGCAGGTTATCGACGCGGTGGTGCTGAACCGCTTTCTCGGCGTGCCGGTCTTTCTCTTCGCCATGTATCTCATGTTCCTGTTCACCATAGCGGTGGGCGGAGCCTTCATCGATTTCTTCGACAAGGCGGCTAGCGCTCTCTTCGTGGACGCGCTCGGCGACGGCCTTGCCGCTACCGGCGCGCCGGCCTGGCTCCTGGCCATCGCCAAGGGGCTCGGCAGCGGCGTGCAGACGGTTTCAACCTTCATCCCTATCATCGCCTGCTTGTTCCTGTTCCTCTCTTTCCTCGAGGATTGCGGCTACATGGCGCGCGCGGCCTTCGTGATGGATCGCGCCATGCAGGCGATCGGCCTGCCGGGCAAGTCTTTCGTGCCCCTGATTGTGGGGTTCGGCTGCAACGTCCCGGCGATCATGGCGACACGCACGCTGGAAAGCCGGCGCGACCGCATCCTGACCATCATGATGGCGCCGTTCATGTCGTGCGGCGCGCGCCTGCCGGTGTTCGCGCTCTTCGCAGCGGCTTTCTTTCCCGTGAGCGGCCAGAACATCGTGTTCGCGCTTTACCTGATCGGCATCGGCTTCGCCGTGCTCACCGGCCTGATTTTGAAGGCCACGCTGCTGCAAGGGCGCGTTTCGCACTTCATCATGGAGCTGCCACCCTACCACATCCCGACGTTCAAGACGGTGGTCATCCAGGCATGGCATCGTCTGAGCCGATTCATCCTCAGCGCGGGCCAGATCATTGTGCCGATGGTCATGATCCTGAGCGTGCTGGCCAGTCTGGGCACGGATGGCAGCATCGGCCGCGAGAACACGAAAGACTCGGTCCTGGCTTCCCTAAGCCGGGAGCTCATCCCGGTTTTGAGGCCGATAGGCCTTACTGATGAAAACTGGCCCGCAGCGGTGGGCCTGTTCTCCGGCATTTTCGCCAAGGAAGCGGTGATCGGCACGCTGAACGCT
>JBAVVQ010000508.1:0-1710 GCA_049697375.1 Rhodomicrobium sp. | reverse complement strand
CATCTCGACCGGTGACTTCGAAGAGGCGCTGGCCGCGCTGCTCGGCAAGGATGCGCCCGGCCTGTCGGCATCAACCGTCGCGCGGTTGAAGGATGGGTGGACCGGGGAACACGAACGCTGGCAGAAGCGCGATCTCTCGGCCAGGCGCTATGTCTATGTGTGGGCGGACGGCATCCACCTGCAGGCGCGGCTCGAAGACGAGAAGCAGTGCATTCTTGTCATCATTGGCGCGACGCCCGAAGGCAAGAAGGAGTTGATCGGCTTCACCGAGGGGGCACGCGAGAGCGCCCATTACTGGCGCGAACTGCTCCTCGGTCTAAAGCGCCGTGGCTTGACCATGGCGCCAGAACTGGCCATCGCCGACGGAGGCTTGGGATTCTGGAAGGCCCTCGGCGAGGTCTGGCCCACCACGCGTGAACAGCGCTGCTGGGTTCACAAGACCGCCAATGTGCTGAACAAGCTCCCGAAAAGCCGGCAGCCAAAGCCGAAACGCGCGCTGCAGGAGATTTGGATGGCGGAGACGAGGAGCGATGCCGAGGCCTCATTCGACGTCTTCATCGAGACATATGAGCTCAAATACGAGAAGGCCGCTGACTGCCTGAAGAGGGATCGCGATGCGCTGCTGGCCTATTATGACTTCCCTGCCGAGCATTGGAAGCACTTGCGGACATCGAACCCGATCGAGAGCACTTTCGCGACGGTGCGGCACAGGACGATCCGCTCGAAGGGCTGCCTCTCGAATAAAACGGCGCTCGCCATGGTCTTCAAGCTAGTCGAGGGCACTCAGAAAAGCTGGCGCAGGCTCGACGGCCATAACCAGTTGCCAAAGATCATCCAGGGTGTGAAATTCATCGACGGACTTGAGATCGCCGCCAAATTCGAGGCGCCTCAAGCCAAATTCGCCGCCGCCTGACCCGTCAGGCCATCACCAAAAATTGGCGATAGCTCGTCTTCTGCTCGTGGCGGGTGAGGCGCGCGCGGATGAGAAAGAAAATGAGTCCTCAGTGGTCATCGAACTTGGCGGCGGGGGTGAGTGGGATGTTCACGGCGGCGCCGGCGCCTATGGGCCGTACTTGGCACTAGAGTACGAGGTGATCGAGCACTGGCTCGAAATTGAGACAGCGGTTGCCCCGCGCTTTGAACGGGGAGAATCCGAAGTCGAGTTCGAACTGATTTTCAAAAAGCCATTCGAGCTATCCAAGTCCCTGGAGTTCCTGATCGGCGCCGGGCCGGTGTGGGTGCATCACGCGGAAGAAAGCCCCAAGGATTCGCTTGCGGGCGAGGCTATTGTCGAGCTGGTGTATTGGCCCTGGGAGGATCACAAGGTGGGTTTCTTTGTCGAGCCCAACTATTCTTACAATTTTGGCGAAGGCCACGAGCAGACAGTCGGTGTGACTGCGGGGCTGCATATCGGAGTTGATTGAGGCGGTTGCGAGTTGAAGCGGGTGATTGCTGGTAGGGAGGTGGTCTCGGGTGGGCGAGATGTTCTTCTAACTCTCAAAGCAAAGGTCAAGCTTCTGAACAGTGTTGATAAGGATCAATTTGACGCATCGGCACTCGAGTTAGCCTTACCCCAGACGATTGCGGAAAGCCTGTACGGGAGGCATCGCCATGACAACGCAGCCATTATCGCCCTTCGATATCTCGCCGATGTTGAAAATGTATATGGAATCCGTTGAACTCTGGAAAAAGAACTACGAAAATTTCCTG
>JBAVVQ010000507.1:0-1736 GCA_049697375.1 Rhodomicrobium sp. | reverse complement strand
GTCTCAAGCAGCGCAGAGCGCGATAGACAAAAATGGAGCAAGGGTGAAAGGGTGCGGTAAGAGCGCACCGCAGCACTGGCGACAGGGCTGGCAAGGCAAACCCCGCCGGGAGCAAAACCGTATAGGGACGGCACAGCCCTGCGGCTTCGGCTGCGGGGCGGAATGCGTTTCCGCATCGCCGTCCGGGGTGGTTGCTTGAGGCGCGCGGCGACGCGCGTCCCAGATGAATGGCCATCGCGGCGGGGGCTAACCCCTCCGCCGGCACAGAACCCGGCTTACAGGCCAACTGGCATTTTCCACTTGCATTACAAAGGCTTCGCCGGCAGCCACCCGCCCATCCTGAAGCAGGCGCTGGCCTTCTTCGCCGACGAGAAGATCGACTTCGAGACGCGGCCGTCCTCGCGATCGCCAGCCACAATGGCTGGCGCCTGGAGACATTCGACAAGGCGCTGGGGAAACTTGCGGTGGGCGCGTCGCGCTTCGAGCGGCTGAAGAAGCAGGAAGAGGCGTTGCGCGCGCAGATCGAGACGTTTACTGCCGAGATCGCCTCTCTCGCGACGAGCTTCACGACCGGAAATCATTAGATGCCGGACTAGGATCAGCCCTACTCCGGCATCTCAACGCCAAGGTCTTTGCAGATCTTCCTCGCGAGGATATTCGAAATTTCCGTGTGCGTGGGAACAGCCGAACGCCGTCCCAACGCTGGGTTCTCCCACCACGAATGATTGCCGCCTTCCCTGACGAGCTTGCAACCGTGCCGCGTCAAGTGCGCCAGCAAGTGCCGCCGTTTCATACGGCGAGTGTGACTTCATGATAGCCGGACCCTGCCTCGCGAAGGGCGCCCTCGCGATTGAATTGAAGCGCTTCTCTTAGAGTCTCCCGCAGGCTTTCAAGAAGCTCGTCGCGGGTGCGCTCCTGGCAATTGACGCCCGGGACCTCCTCGATCCAGCCGATCCACCAATCGCCGTCCTGTTTCACGAGAGCGGTATACTCGCCGCGCATGTTTTGCTCACCAGATGACAATACCCCACGGGCGCAAGAGCGCGCCAACGCCACGCAATAGCATGCGGGTAACATTGGAACGCTAAAGCAAGAACCGGCCATGCACTCTCGACGGCGTTCGACAAGGCGCTCGCGAAGCTTATCGGGTGAGACAGGCTTGCGTTTGTGAGCACTCCCGTGCAACTGTGGAACATGAAAAATATCACAGTTACACTGGATGACGAAACCTACCGCAAAGCCCGCATGCGCGCAGCCGAGCTTGACACTTCGGTATCGGCTATCGTCCGCAAATATCTGACGCAGTTTGCGGAGGGCGAATCCCGGTTCGAGCGGCTGAAAAAGCAGGAAGAAGCTCTTCTCGCGAAGATCGAGAAGTTCACGGCAGAGGATCTATTACCTCGCGAAGCCCTTCATGATCGAAAATTATGAGCGCAGCTATCTTTCTTGATACAAATGTCCTCATTTATGCAGCGCTGACTGAGCCCAAGGATATCAAGAAGAAACTCGCGGCGCGCAAACTGCTTGGTCGAGACGACGCTGGGCTGTCGGTGCAGGTGTTACAGGAATTCTATGTGCAGACCACACGGCCAACCCGGCAGAACGGCTTGTCGCATGGCATGGCGTGCGGTCTGATCGAAGCGTGGACGCGCTTCGATGTGCAGCCCATGACGCTCGACGTCCTCATGGCGGCGCTCGATATCAAACAGCGTCACGGCTTGTCCTATTGGGATAGC
>JBAVVQ010000506.1:0-1625 GCA_049697375.1 Rhodomicrobium sp. | reverse complement strand
AGCTTCGCCTCCTTAACGATCTTGCCGGAGGCGTCCACAACACAGACGCTCGAAGCTTCCAAAGACACGTCGATCCCAGCATAATAGTCCATGGTCATCCCTCACGATGCTTGGAGCTGCAACGCAGACTCCGTTCACACCATCAGCTTGAGGGATGACCGCTAAGAAGCTTTTGGCTTTAGCCCTGGCCCGTTACACCATCTTAGACAGAACTCACCGGCGTCCCCTCCAATCGTCCACGCATGGCGCAAAACCCCGCCATGAAGATGAACAGAGTGTTGCCGCGCAAAGCGCGCCGGGACGGTAATAGTTTTATGGTTAACGAAGGCGCGCCGGATTTATTTCCGGTCATGAGTTTGGTTAAGGAGTGGTTCACGAGGCGCGGAGGCGGGAGCGCCGCGCCCTCGAAGTGACCGGAAGTAATTGCGCTAACTTATTGAAAAAAAACAGTGTTTTTCGCATGCGACCGGACATTAAGTTCTATTTAATGCCGGATTTTTTTCATTTAGTGGGACGCGCAAAAGTCCGTTAAATATGTTTCGGCTTCAAAAATTAACGCGTCGCGCAGTCGCAATTGCTGCGGCGCAGGCGCGGCGATGGCGTCGCGAACGGTCATTTTTCCCATATTTATCAGGGGTTGGGGCGGGCTTGAGCGGCGTTAACCTGCCGGAAAGGCGCTTTCGGCGAAGATCCATCAGAGGACGGAAAAAGAGCGGAAACGTCAGTGGGACATTGGCAGGAATTGGACCATTTCGCGGAATGCATCCAAAAGCAGGCCCGCTTGCAGGCCCCCAAGGCCCAGCCCGGATGAGGCGCGCGTCACTTCCGCGGCTTCTCGCGGATCAGCCCCTCCTGCGCCACCGACGCCACAAGGCGTCCATCGCGGGAGAAGATGCTGCCCCGGCAAAATCCACGCCCGTCTTGCGCGCTCGGGCTATCTTGCGCGTAGAGAAGCCATTCGTCCGCGCGGAATGGCCGATGGAACCAAAGCGCGTGATCGAGGCTCGAAAGCATCAGACGCGGATCGAAAAGCACGCGGCCATGCGCGATCAGCGCCGTGTCCAGAAGCGAGAAATCGGACGCATAGGCGAGCGCGCACTGATGAAGCCTGTAATTGTCCGGCAGCCTGCCGTTCGTCTTGATCCAGAGATTTTGTTTCGGCTCAAGTTTCTCATGGCAGAAAAACCTCGACAGATCGACCGGGCGCAATTCGATCGGGCGCTCCTTTTCCCAGTAGTGGCGCATTTCCTCCGGCATAGTCGGCAGCAGGCGCGTTAGCAATTCCTCCTCCGACGGCAGCGATTCTGGCGGCGGCGCATCCGGCATGACCGCCTGATGTTCAAAGCCGGGTTCAGCCTTATGAAATGAGACGCCCATGGAAAAAATCGCCCGCCCATGCTGGATGGCGATGACGCGCCGCGTCGCGAAACTGCCGCCGTCGCGAATGCGGTCAACCTCGTAGATGATCGGCGCCTTGGGATCGCCCGCCAGGAGAAAATAAGCGTGAAGCGAGTGCGCGAGCCTGTCCTGCGCTTCAACCGTGCGGCCGGCTGCGACAAGCGCCTGGCCAACGACCTGGCCGCCGAACACGCGCTGCCAGCCGTTTTGCGGGCTGCGGCCGCGGA
>JBAVVQ010000505.1:0-3319 GCA_049697375.1 Rhodomicrobium sp. | reverse complement strand
TCCCTCGGCCTGATCGGAGGTATCGTTCCGCTCCCCTTGCTGTCGCGATTTGCTTGTCGATCACCTGCCTCTTCCAGCGTTCCCAAACCAGCTCGGGGTCGCGGTCGCTGGTATCGAAGACACGACTTTCGCGATCAAAAAAGACCAGGACGCGATCCTCGAAGATCGCAATAAGGTCGCAGAGTTCTTTTCCGTCTTCCTTGAAGGGACGCGGCCAGCTCCAAATGCTCAGGAACGAGGCTTCAGCAAGCTTCCCCAGGAGCAGCTCCGTGCGGGTCGTTCCAGTTGCCTTCTGAATTGGGGGACACACGCGCATGCTCCTTTGATTCGGCTCCCCTAAAGCACATATTTTCGCGGGAGACCCGGATGCTCCTATACAATACCCAAAACGCGAATTTCTTCTACCTCGCTGAGAAAGACTTGGACGGCCATATATATCGAATAATGTATCCTCCGGAATGGGATTTAGCTCATTACAATTCTGCCGTGTGAATGGTGGCAATCCACAAGCGGCCGCACAGAACCTTCCTCCCGTAGTACAATTTCCTTATCCATGAACCTCGCACCGGTGGAACGTCGGACGGCAGGGCGCCGGACGCAATCATTACGGGATTAGCGGCCGGCAGGTGCCTCATCCAGCTTAAGGCGAACAATGCGGATTTCCCGGTTTTGCGTGTTCTGGATGAGAAACACGATCAGGGACGTAACAATGGTTGTGCCCGTGTTGACGACGAGTCGCCAGGTGTTGGAATAGCCGAACAGGGGGCCGGAGGCCGCCCAGGCTAGGATGACGATCACCGCCGTAACGAATGCTCACGGTGTCCCAACCAGCCGAGCGGTTTTCTCTGCCATCTGCCCAAAGAACCGGTTCATTGCACCCTCCAGCGTGATCACGCTTCGATTTCCTATTAGTTTACAAAGCTGGGCCGATTTCTGCTTGCGGGCTGGGTATCGCGATGCTGGTCTGCCGATCAAATCCCGGCTAGGGAGCGAATTTGACATTTGAGTCCCGGTTGCCGCACGCTCTCGCTCAAATGTCAAATTCAAAAGCTCCACTAGAATCACGGAGTTGCTGGTGGTCCTTTTGATTCCGGCATTTGCTCTTGCGGGCGCTGCAAAGGGATGCAAATGCCGGAATCGGACCACTAGCAAGGACTTCCGGCGTGTGCTGGCACCAAAAATAGCGGCTCAAGTAGGGCGCCGTATTTGCCATTCAAAGAGCGCGATCACTCATTCGTCCAGTGCTGCAAGAAAAACCGCACCATTTCTCTTGACGCGTCGGGACCACGCGAATCTGTGTGAGAGCCGGACCGACTGCCGCCCGACCACGCATGCCCAGCGCCACGGATGCTCCAATGTTCACACATTGTCTGCCCCTTCTGATCCGCATAAGTGATGCGGACATAGGCATGACCGTCAGGCGCCTGGCCGTGCTCGGTTATTCGCTGCAATCCAGTTGCGCCTCCCAGTGCCTGAGCCGCCAGTGCGTCGCTATTGGACGGATTGACGATCGGATCCATCTCGCCGTGGAAAATAATCGCCGGAACAACCCGGCCGGGGCGTTCCGTCACCTTCGCCCCCCTCCGCATAGCGTCGAACGCTGACGAAAGATCACTGGCGGCTCCTGATGGCAGACCCGAATGAACACCCACCGCTGCGTAAAGATCGGGGTAAGCCTGCCCCATGATCGCAGCAGCAGCGCCGCCAGCCGAAAGGCCTGTGATGTAAACCCGTCCCGGATCCACCGGATGCTGGCGCATGACCTCGCAGGTGATCCCCGCGATCAGCGAAGGCTCTCCCTGGCCCCGGCGCTGATCATCCGGCCTAAACCAGTTCCAGCACCGCCTCGCATTGGCCAAGCTATGCTGGGCTGGATAGACGACGAAGAAGCCGTGTTCCTCGGCAAGGCTATTCATCCGGGTTCCCGCAGCGAAATCATCCGGGGTTTGGGTGCAGCCATGCAGCATCACGATCAGAGGAAGCCGCTCACGGCTCCGAATGCTAGGAATGTAAAGCTTATAGTCCCGTGAACCCTCAGCATTGGAGTAAGTAGCCGCCGTGAATGATGCGCCGTCCGGCAAGGGCTCCAAGACTGGCCGGGACGAGAGACCATCACCGAAAAGCTTTGCCAATGCGGCGGCGCGGGCCACCGCCTCACGCAGGCTCGTATGAGGCCGGGGAGTGTGCCGGGCTTTGACCTGTGCGCCCGGCTGTTCCTCCGGTGGCGAGGGATCGGTGGAGACATGTCCGGCATCGAGGACAGTGTATTCGGCATCGATGACGTTCGAAGCGCCAGCTCCTGGATCACCAGACCGTTCGCCGCGAAGCATTCGCTGGATGAGCGCCGTCGCCTCAACGAGCTTTCCAAGCTGGATGAGACGGGTCGCCTCTGCCATTTCCGTGGGTATTCGGTAGTACATTTGGGTGCTTTCAGTTAGGGGGCAAAAAGAGCATTGAGGGGGGTCTTCGAACCTACCCCATGCGATCGGCGAGCGCGGCCTTGACCGCAGCACTTGCGTGAAGCGCGCCCTGTACGGACAACGACGCGATGGTAGCGCGGGCGAGTTCGGGCGTGACGTCTTCAGCGAGGCTGGCAAGGCCCAAGACCCGGATATCCAGCATCTGTCCCGCGCCACGAACCCCTTCGAGGTCTGCACGGGTAAAATGCCTTAGTCCGAGATCGACGCTTTTGCGCGTTACAGCCTTGCGAACCACATCGTCGTGGCGTCCGGTCTGATTGCGAATGGCGGTTCGAATGAAGTCGGTCCGGTTCGAGTAGAAGCCCTCCTGAACCAGCAAGTCGATGTGGCCGAGATCGACAAAGCCGAGATTGATCGTGATCTTCTCGGTATCGCCCGTCTTCGGGCGCAGTTCATGCACGTTGTTTGACATTGCGTTCACCATCCTGCTGGATGGTAAGTGGATGGTAGAACGATTTGCTTCAAGGCCTCAGAGACAAGGCGCCGATGGCGGCTTGACCTGCAGAGAAAGTCACAAGACGCGGGTTTGGGTCACAAGTAAGCCTGCTTGCTTTTAGGGGGACACCGCCCATCGCGCGCGTTCAGCCGGAAACCGCAAGTGGCAGAGATGGGTAAATATTGAGCCTGAGCGTTCCAAGCGGAGAAGCGTCCGTACAGCGTCTATGGGGATTTCCGCAGCAAGGGGGCAAGCTGCCGCGCCATTTTCGGGGTGGAATGTCTCGAATCGACCCACTGCGTCGAATTAGATACAGGCCAGAGGGCGGCTGCAACACAAGCCGGCCGTCTTGGTTTTATCGCTATTCGAAAGGCTGCTGTGAGTGGCGGCATTGTGCGGGAGC
>JBAVVQ010000504.1:0-2736 GCA_049697375.1 Rhodomicrobium sp. | reverse complement strand
CTTGCCATCCTCGCCCCTCCGAAGGCCGAAAGCATCCGGACGGCCGCTAAAACAGTCAGCCCCTCCCCTCCAACGCTATCGCCCAATCAATCGAATGCCGAGGTCGTCAACTTTCTCGCGATTCTTCAGGAGAAAGGCCGCCTGGTCGATTTCCTGATGGACGACATCAAGGGTTACACCGACGCGCAGGTCGGCGCCGCCGCGCGCGTCCTGCATGAAGGATGCAAGGCCGTCTTATTGGAGCATTTCGGAATACGTCCAGTGCGTGACGAAAGCGAAGGATCGAAAGTCACCGTACCCGCAGGCTATGCTCCAGATGAATACCGCCTGGTCGGCAAAATTAGAGGCGAGGCGCCGTTTTCAGGGGTGCTCGTGCATCATGGATGGAGAACGGAATGGGTGAAGCTGCCCCGCCTGCTGAGAACTGGTGACGATCGGATGCCTACAATCGCTCCCTCCGAGATCGAGCTAAAATAGGCGTCAGATTTCCGGGCCTTAAGTCATCGTCTTTAGCAGCAGCAATGTGGTTGTTTTCATGAACTATCAATTCAGCCTTGGCATCGACCTCGGGACCAGCAACAGCGCGATCGCTATGGCGAACGTCGACGGGGGGCAGCCGGAAATCATCGAAATTACCCAAATCGTTGGACCTAATCAGATCGGTGAAAAGCCGACGCTGCCTTCCGCGCTTTACATACCGCATCCCAAAGAATTTCCCAAAGATGCGTTTCCGTTGCCATGGAAGACCGCGGACGGTGATGGCGCGATTATTGGCCATTTCGCGCGCGATCATGGCGCGCTTGTTCCAGATCGCCTCGTCACCTCGGCGAAGTCGTGGCTGTCGAACCCGCATATTGACCCCCGGCAGCGGAACCTTCCTTGGAAGTCGGAGATCGAGGAACGGAAATTGTCCGCATTCGACTGCTCCCGCCGCTATCTTGAACATATCAAGGAAAGTTTCTTCCAGACCATGCAGGCGCAAGGTAAGAATATTGCTTTGTCCGACGTATTGGTGGTGCTGACCGTACCCGCCTCCTTCGATGATGTGGCAAAAAACCTGACCGCGGAGGCGGCGGAAGCGGCCGGCCTCGGCAAGGCCGTTCTGGTCGAGGAACCGCTCGCGGCTTTCTACGCATGGGCCGCGCAGGCCGGAAAGAACTGGCGTGCCCAGGTTCGCCCCGGCGACATCGTTTTGGTCTGCGATGTCGGCGGAGGGACAGCGGATTTCAGCCTTATCGCCATATCGGACAACGCGGGCCACCTGGACCTGGACCGCATCAGCGTCGGGGAACACATCCTGCTCGGCGGCGACAATATGGATTTGGCGCTCGCATACACGCTGCGCGCCAAGCTAGAGGCGGCTGACAAGTCGATCAGCGATATGCAGTTTCTGGCGCTGATTCATGCCGCGAGCAACGCGAAGGTGGCGATGTTCGAAGACGAAGCCTTGGCCGAACTGCCAATCGCTGTTCCGTCACGCGGGTCCAAACTGCTTGGTGGAACCGTCTCGACGACGCTTGACCGGCCAGCGCTTGAGCAGGTCATT
Organism: Rhodomicrobium sp.; assembly: GCA_049697375.1. Classification (GTDB taxonomy): domain Bacteria; phylum Pseudomonadota; class Alphaproteobacteria; order Rhizobiales; family Rhodomicrobiaceae; genus Rhodomicrobium. Next base: position 1,190 of record JBAVVQ010000504.1, on the reverse strand, counting down.
CTGGACGGCTTCTTCGCCAAGACAGGAATTGAGGATCTGCCGCAAAAGGCGCGGCGGGCCGGATTGCAAGAGTTCGGCCTGCCTTACGCCTCCGATCCAGTCATCAGCAAGCATCTGGCCCGCTTTCTGACCCGGAGCCTGGAAAACGTGAAATCCAGTCAGACGCTATCCTCCCTGATTAGCGACGAGGCCCGCGCAAAGCCGTTTCTGGCGCCCACCGCGGTTCTGTTCAACGGCGGCGTCTTCAAGGCCGCTTCGATCCGCCGGCGTGTGCTTGAACTCCTGGCAGACTGGAATGACGGCGAGCCCGTTCGCGAACTGGCCGGGTACCAGCCGGATTTGGCCGTCGCCAAGGGGGCATCGTTCTACGGCTGCAACCGGATCACAGGAAAAGGCATTCGCATCAAGGCGGGAGCCGCCCGTTCTTACTATATCGGCCTGGAGACATCGATGCCCGCGGTGCCGGGCTTCAGTCCGCCTCTGAAAGCGCTGTGCGTGGTTCCGCAAGGGATGGAGGAAGGGACCGAGGTCCTGATCGAAGGACAGGACTTTGCACTCGTCACGGGGCAGCCTGCGGAATTCAGGTTCTTCTCGTCGGAGGTGAGAGGCGGTGACAAGGCTGGGCAGATTCTCCCCGACGCCGAACGTGAGTTGCTTGAAATCAGCCTTCTCGAAGTCGATCTGCCTGTGGTGGAGGACATTCCGGCGGGACAGCCGGTTCCGGTGCAGATGAACGCGGTCGTCACAGAACTGGGCAATCTTGAGCTTTGGATGAAGCATACGAAATCGGATCGCCGGTGGAAGGTCGAATTCCAGGTCAGAACCGAGTAGTACAGCCGGAGGCAAGTTGGCGCCCCCTGTGCTGCACATAAATTAACACTTAGATATATAGTTAGGGACGATTTACGAAACAAAACCAATCTTCACTGTTCTTTCACCAATTGCCTCCGCTCGGTGAATAGCGATCCGGCAGAAACGTGGCCCAGCCTCGTACAGCCGCGAAGTCCTGGCGGCGGATGTTGCACTGCAAATGGGGCGCGACTTCCCGCCCACGGTCGATGCGTGTCCCCCCGCTTCTGGCTTTTTGGTATGGATAGGTGATGGCGCAGGCCAAGTTCAGCATCGGCATCGATCTCGGCACCAGCAACTCCGCGTTGGCGTTTTCATCGCTCACGGGAGAGGGGGAGTCG
>JBAVVQ010000503.1:0-1995 GCA_049697375.1 Rhodomicrobium sp. | reverse complement strand
AGGCAAGAGAGGGCCGGGCGTCGCCCTGAAATGGGGCACGGTTGTTAGCAGCAGCCTTGGCGGCAAGGATACGAGCGCGAGCGGGGATGGCGGCGGAATGAAGGCGCTTCATGGCGCCGAGCCGTTGGCATCCTATTGGGTCGATCACCCGCGCGAGTGGGCCAAGCTCTCTGAAGCCGGCCGCGCCGTCTTGAGCATCGAGATGTTCGGCTTTCCTGAAGCCGGAGACGAGCTCTTCGGCTGAGGCCGCCTATCGCGGGAGTGGCTCTGTCCCTTGCGATAGAATATCGAGATAGCGGGTGTACACGTAGAGACGCTTGCGCATTTTGCCCGTCGTCTCCGCCAGGATACCGAGCTTCATAAGGTGTTGGACCGATTTTGCGACCGTTGGCTCCGAGAGTTTCAAGCCCTCGGCGGCTGTGGGGATCGCCAGGAATGGCCGTTTCTGGATGAGATGATAGACGCGAAGTGCGGACGCGGCAGGCCGCCCCAAACCCTCGATCTTTGCTCGGTCCGCTTCAAAAAGAGCCAACATAACACGAGCCGTTTCCGCCGCTTGATTGGAGGTCTGGCTCACTCCATCCAGGAAGAAGTCAAGCCAGCTTTCCCAATCGCCCTCTGCGCGGACCTTTTGCAAGAGATCATAATAGCGCTGACGGTGCGTCTTGAAAAACAGACTCAGATAGAGGATGGGCTCCCGCAACGCGCCCTCCGCCACAAGCAGGAAGGTAATCAAAAGACGCCCAAGACGGCCGTTGCCATCAAGAAAGGGATGGATGGTTTCGAACTGGACATGAGCGAGCGCGGCTTTGATGAGCGTCGGCAAGCCTTTGTCTTGCACATGCAAAAAGCGTTCGAAGGCATCGAGGCACTCCATGATTTTGTCGGGTGGTGGAGGCACGAAGACCGCGTTTCCAGGACGCGTCCCGCCGATCCAATTTTGCGTTCGCCGGAATTCACCAGGCTCCTTCGAGCTTCCCCGCCCCTTTGCCAGGAGCACGGCGTGGATCTCACGGATGAGGCGGAGCGAAAGAGGAAAGCCGCCGCGGAGGCGGTCGAGCCCGAAATTCATGGCCGCCACATAATTCGAGACCTCTTCGACATCGTCGAGCGGCACGCCGGGCGCCTCGGCGCTTTCGAAAAGCAGAAGATCGGACAGAGACGATTGGGTGCCCTCGATCTGCGAGGAAAACAGCGCTTCCTTGCGGACATACATGTAAATGAAGAGCGATGGGTCGGGCAGGATCGATGTGACCCCGTCGAGCCGGCCCAAGGCGCGATTGGCGTCCTAGATCCGCCAAAGAAGGGGCTCGATGCGAAGCGCCGGCGTGGGCGGCAAGGGGCGAGGCACATAGGCCCGAACGCGCTCGTCACCGAACGACGTGGTGATGTAAGCTCCCAGCCGGGCGGCGCTGTCGGTCTTGGACAAGCAAAGGATCCTTTCCTTAGCTCACAATCAAGGAAAGGATAACGCCGATTCCTTTTCTTAAGAAGTCAAATTAGCCCGACAAACGCCCGATGAGGCCTTTAAGCTTTAGCTGGCTCTCTTCTATGGCGGCGAGGAGCTTCCGGATCTCCATCGTCTCCCCTGACGATACGCTCTGCCCGGACAGCCAGAGCTTGAACAACCCACCCAGCCGGCCCTGATCGGCGTTCACCTTAAGAAGGGCGAGAATGGCCTCCTGATCCAGGGTGGAGGGCGGCTGAAATCCAAGCCCGAGATTTCGGAGATAAGCGGACACCGAGAGGCCGGTGGCCGCGGCGCGCGTTTCGATCTCGGCGCGCTCGCGCTCGGAGACGAAAACCTTGAGTGGCCGGTTCCTGTCGCGGCTCTCCTCCAACTTCCCTGCCGGCATCGCCTCAGCCTTTCCTTTCCGGCGCGCGTCAGCGCTCTCGTCGAGCCAAAGGCGAGTAAGAAAGTCGGAGGCCGGACGGCCGCAGGCGGTGATGTAGGCCTACATCACACATCTTGCCGTCAAAAACTTTGGCCATCTC
>JBAVVQ010000502.1:0-5319 GCA_049697375.1 Rhodomicrobium sp. | reverse complement strand
ACACGGTGGCGGTGTTTCCCTTTGGTAAACATATGACCCGCTGCCATACCGACTTTTAACGCGATGTCGGCCGTCATCGGGTAAATATTGGTTTGACCGCGAATGCCGTCCGTTCCAAAGAGTTTTGATGCCATAATCCTAGTCTCCTGTGCGGGTGCACTTTGATGAAGCAAAATAGCGCCGTTAATCTCGAAAAGATGCGGGAATGAAGGCTTCTATCTGATAATCCCGACGTCGAATGTAGGGAATTTTCATCTTAGATTTCTAAAATCTTACTGGAAGATATTTCCGATGGAATATTGTATGCAACTTATAGGGAGTTGATCGCATCTCTGAGTTTTGCGTTCATCCATTCCGATTAACGTCTTTCGGAAACCCATTGCGGCTTCTTACGTTTCCGCGTGATCGACGGACTGTTCTTGCGCCTTTCCCGCACCGCGCAGCCATTTCCATACGGCCAATGCGCGGTGCGTCTCTTCAACATCGTGCACGCGCACGATCTGTACTCCCTGAGACACGGCATCAAGAACCGCAGCGATATTCGCGGCAACCTGTTCTTTCGGGGTTTTCGCTCCCGTAAGCTTCTGCAGCGATCGTTTTCGCGACGAGCCGGTCAGAAGCGGCGCCCCAAGCCCATGAAACAGGCTGATGTTTCGAAGAAGGGATGCGTTGTGCTCGGCTGTCTTCCCGAAGCCGATACCGGGGTCGACGATCAGGCTGGCTGTCCGCAGGCCCGCCGCTGACGCGGCTTCTATCCGCTTTTCCAGGTAGTCATAAACCTCGATGACCACGTCCTGATAGGTTGGGTTATCCTGCATTGTCTTGGGATCGCCCACCGCATGTGTCAAGACGGCAGGTAGCTTAAGTTCCGTCAGCGTAGTCAGACTATCCGGTGAAAATGTCAAAGCCGAGACGTCGTTGATGATGTCGGCGCGGATCTTCGCCGCCTCTCGCATCACCGCTGATTTGCGTGTATCGATTGAAACGGGTGTAAGCACTTCGGTCAGTCCAGAAAGCACCGGCAGAATGCGCCGAAGCTCTTCCTCGGCTGAAACCGGCTCAGACCCTGGTCTTGTCGATTCGCCGCCGATATCGATAAAGTCCGCGCCGCTGTTCGAAAGAGCTTTGGCACGCTCGATTGCCACGTTCGGCTCGATATACTCGCCGCCATCCGAGAAACTGTCGGGCGTGACGTTCACGATGCCCATGATGCGAGGGCTGTCCATTGAAACGCCAGCGATAGCGGTGCGTGGCGCGACAATGCGGTCGAGCAGCTCTTTGATTCTTGGCTCGTCAATAGCCTGAATTGTGCTGGTGCGCACAATTGCATACTTTACGTCACCCGGCTCGCCTTCCCAGAGGCGAACGGCCGAGAACGCTAAAGGGCCGCCCGCCAAAGGCAGAGCGGCGCCGAGTGAAACGGCGTCGCGCGCAACTTCACCATAAAGCAAGCCAATTGGCTGGAGATAGATACCGGTCATCGCGATCTCCAGCGCAAGAGCATGTAAATGAACCTAAGGGTGCGCTGCTATGGCGATCCGTCCAAAGGCCGGATCAGGCGTCTCCGCCGACGCGCCGCAGCCCCTCATAAGCAAGCTGGCTTGAGGAGTTGATCTGAAGCGCCTTCCGGTAAGCCTGCGCTGCCTCCGCGCGGTCTCCGAGGCGTTCAGCCGCTTGGCCGGCATAAGCCCAGGCCTCGTAGTTGTTGACTTTATTCGTTGCGGCGACCTGGAAATCGTCGAAGGCTTTTTTGTATTCCTGCACCGCCATGTAGCTAACGCCGCGCGCGTAGTGTGGATCGGCTGCGTCGGGACGATAATTGACAGCGATGGTGAGGTCGTCTAGCGCGCTGCGATGATCGTTCATGGCCTGGTAGATCAACCCTCGGCTATAATAGGGAGCGGGATCGTCCGGCTTCAGCTCAATCGCTTTCGCAAAGTCCGCAATCGCCATCGGAGAATTTCTTTGTTCCTTGTACACATTTCCGCGGCCCGCATAGGCGGCTGCATAATCAGGCTTGATGGCTAGAGCCTGATTGTAATCATTTGATGCCGCGTCATACCGGCCTACCCGCAGGTAGATAAGAGCACGGTTGTTGTATGCCTGATAGAATTGCGGATTGATCTGAATTGCGGTCGAAAAATCCACGATGGCCTTTTCGTACTCGCCAGCCTGTCCGAACGCCGTGCCTCTCAAATTAAGTGCGTTCGCATCGCGAGGATTTTTGGCAAGGACGGCTGAAAGCGATGCGATGTTGTTCTTTTGATCCGCGGTCGGATTAGCCAGCTGATCCGCCGCTCGCTGCTCGCTTGTTTGCGATGTCTCGCAGGCGGCAAGCGCCACCACCGCGAGAAACACCCCGCCCGCTGCCAACGCTCGTTTTATCGTCTGCCCCGTTGTCAATACAGGCTCCACCCGGCGTAAAGTCCCCTCTTACGCTTACAACATTGGGCCGAGAATGCGGCCACAATCAGGTAAACCACCAATGCCATCCCACGGCTGTGGACACGGCGTGTGGCTCTTATCGAGCGGCCATGCGGCCTGGAACGGCGACGCCTTCCCTTTGCGCCTTCTTGCGCGCAAGCTTGCGGGCGCGGCGGACAGCCTCAGCCTTCTCGCGTGCTCTTTTTTCGGAGGGCTTCTCGTAATAGTTGCGCAGCTTCATCTCTCGGAAAATGCCTTCGCGCTGCATCTTCTTTTTAAGCGCCTTGAGCGCCTGATCGACATTGTTGTCACGGACGTGGACTTGCACGCTGGCTCCTTCTTCCTGTTTCTGGAACGAATAAGAGCCCGCAAACATGCAGGCTCTTGCGCAAACAAATATAGCAGCCTGGATGCCAATTGTCTATTTTCGCTTTATCAAGGATATGGGTTGTCCTCATTCTTTTTAAGCGGTGATATTTGGGTTACATGCCCGAGCTTCCGGCCTTCCCTGATGGCGCTTTTCCCGTAAAGATACAAAGACGCGCCTGGATCTTTTTCGAGAATGGAGCGCCAATCGAGCGCCTCTTCGCCGATGAGATTTGTCATGATCGCGTCTGAGTGACGCGCGACCGATCCGAGCGGCCAGCCTGCGATAGCGCGAATGTGATTCTCGAACTGGCTAATGGCGCAGGCTTCCATGGTCCAATGACCCGAGTTGTGCACCCGCGGCGCGATCTCGTTCACGAGCAAAGGCTGGGCGCTGTCCTGCGGCATGACGAAAAATTCGACGCCCATAACGCCGCAATAGTCGAGTTCGGCGGCGATACGCGCTGTTATCGCCTGGGCAACCGATTGCTGATGCTCGGGACACGATGCCGGAACTGCACTCTTGCGGAGAATGCCCCCCGCGTGGGTGTTTTCGGGGCAATTGTAAAAGAGGACATCGCCACCTGCCGAGCGGACGGCAATGACGGAAATTTCCATCGAGAAGCGGACCAGGGCTTCCAAGACGCAGGGTGCAGCAAATCGAAGGAATGCGGAACGGAGCTCTGCCTCGGAAGACACCCGCGCTTGTCCTTTTCCATCGTAACCTTCGCGCGCGATCTTAAGAATGCCAGTTCCAGCTTGAGCCAGGAGAGAAGCAGCTGCCGGTATATCATCCTCGCCTTCGAGGGGCGAGTAAGCCGCGGTGGGCAGGCCAATCCCCGACAGGAAACGCTTCTCCGACATACGGTCTTGAGCGATTTCGGCGGCGCGGACGGTGGGTCGAACGCTCGTGTGGCGGGCCGCAATCTCGAGCGCTGTGGCGGGGACGTTCTCAAACTCGAAGGTGATGACGTCGCAGGCCTTCGCGAACTGAGCGAGCGCGTTCGAATCGCCAAAGGAGGACTGCCACCTTTGCGAGGCCACCTGGAACGCCGGGCTGTCCTCTTCAGGGGCATAAATCGCTGTTTTGAGGCCAAGCTTCGACGCAGCCATCGCGAGAAAGCGGCCGAGCTGGCCTCCACCCAAAATGCCTATGGTGGAGCCAGGCGGAAGCGGCTCAGGGCGCATCGGCAGGCCGCTCCGCAACCTTGGCGGTTCTGCCACCGCGCCAAGCCTCGACGCGAGCGGCAAGTTCCGGATCGCTAAGCGCGAGAATCTTGGCAGCGAGCAAGCCAGCATTGATAGCGCCTGGCTCGCCAATGGCGAGCGTTCCAACGGGCACACCTGCAGGCATCTGTACAATAGAGTAGAGTGCATCCCTGCCGTGAAGCGCCGTTGTCGAAATCGGAACGCCCAGGACGGGAAGGGTAGTTAGGGCAGCTGTCATGCCAGGGAGATGTGCAGCACCGCCCGCCCCTGCAATGATGACCTTGAAGCCCGCGTTCCGGGCAGATTTTGCGAAGGCGTAAAGACGGTCTGGCGTGCGGTGGGCCGATACAATGCGGGCATCATAAGCCACGCCGAGCTCGTCCAGCACGGCGGCGGCGGCGCGCATGACGGGCCAGTCGGATTGACTGCCCATGATGATGGCGACGGGCGGAGATGTGTTTGTCATGATCGATTAAAATCATGAAATCGCGCCCGCAGGAAGTAGCGCGACGGACCCGCGCCGAATTGCCCACGTTTTCCCGGACGGCCCTTCAGAAGGATTACGCGATGATATCTGGAAGAAGCTGATCCTCGAGGCGCGCAATTTTGTCTTTGAGGCTGAGCTTGCGCTTCTTCAGGCGCGTAAGCCGGAGCTGATCCCGCTCCACGGAAGATTCCAGCGCGATGATGGCTTCGTCGAGATCTCTGTGCTCCTGCCTGAGTTGCGCAAGCTTATGGCGGAGGCTTATATCGTCCGAAGTGTTCATCAAACCCCCGGGGAATACGCCAAAAATACATGGCCCCGAAAAATCGCTGACATATTTCATCATATCACGAGTCCCCGAATTCCCGAAAAGGCTACCTCCGCGAGGCGAACTACGGCATGGCTTTTACGGATTGTTATGAATTTTTACCGGAAAAACAATAAGAAAAGCAGTGTATTGCGAGAATCCGCCGCAAAGGGGATAAAAAGGCAATTTCGTTGGGGGTATGAAGCCATTGATCCCGTGTCGGCGACGCGTTCTTGGCGGCCTTCATGAGCGAATCATGAGCGGTAAGAAGAATTCCTGACCGGCGCTCGCGTTTGTGCATTGCAGTCCGGGAGTTCTTCCCGTGTGCGAGAAAGAATTCGCCGCCTGCCGCATCTGGCGGCTCTCCCATTTGCTCGGTTTTCAAGCTTGCGAACGGTGTACTTAATTCACAGCTTAGTATAAGTATGATGCGGGGGCCTTATGAATAAGGTTTTGCTTGGATGACGCTGCGCAAATCCACCTCGCAATCGCGGATTCGTCAAAGGCGGCCAGCTTGGATCTCTTGCCT
>JBAVVQ010000501.1:0-6008 GCA_049697375.1 Rhodomicrobium sp. | reverse complement strand
GCGGCATCGTCGGCGTGATCGGCCCGAACGGCGCGGGCAAGACGACGCTGTTCAAGATGATCATCGGCAAGGAGACGCCGGACGCGGGCGCATTCCGGCTCGGCGACACCGTGAAGCTCGGCTATGTGGATCAGAGCCGCGACGCGCTCAATCCCAAGAAAAACGTCTGGGAGGAGATCTCGGGCGGGCTCGACCAAATCAAGCTCGGCAATCGCGAGGTGAACAGCCGCGCCTATTGCGGCTGGTTCAACTTCAAAGGGCCGGACCAGCAGAAGAAGGTCGGCCAGCTTTCAGGCGGCGAGAGGAACCGCGTGCATCTCGCCAAGATGCTGAAAGAGGGCGGCAATCTGATCCTCCTCGACGAGCCGACGAACGACCTCGACGTGGAGACGCTGTCGAGCCTCGAGGCGGCGCTGGAGGATTTCCCGGGTTGCGCCGTGGTCATAAGCCACGATCGCTTCTTCCTCGACCGGCTCGCGACCCACATCCTCGCGTTTGAGGGCGACGGCCATGTCGAGTGGTTCGAGGGCAATTTCCAGGCCTATGAGGAGGATAAGCTGCGCCGCCTCGGCGCCGCCGCGCTCGACACGCCGAAAGCGAAGTTCGCGAGGTTCGCGCGGGGGTAAGACAATGGTCGTGACTGCAGATCTTCTAAGGTTAGACGACCTTCAATTTTTGAAGGCAATGAGTTACACGATTTGTGGCGCTCACCCCGTTAATAACGCCTATGTTCTCATTGCCTATCAGAATCTCATTCCCCTGATGGAGGCAGAGCCCGATCCGTCGCGGAGAAATCTCCTGATAAGGGCGTTCCCACAGGCATTGATGCGCATATTTTGATGTTGGACAATGCGATGAAGCGAGCGACCGAAGAAATCGGAAGAAGGCGGCTCGCTTGGTTCTACACTGCTGCTCTAGTTTTCAGGGCAACTAAGATCTCTGAAAGAAACGCAAGTTGTCGTGCGGAAGCGGCTGAAATTTGGAAATCACTCTTGGCCGCAAGCAAAAATCTTAAACAAATTTGCGGTCAAACAGGATTATGGGGGCAAGATGAGAAAATTTGGTTCGCCGAATTAAAGAACGAGAGGGATGGACAAATGTACACATATTGGTGTCTAGTTCCTAACTGGCTTCGAGGCAAAATCGAGATCCCCCGTGGATTGGTAGGAATGGAACACGTTGTCAATCTGCATATTGAAAAGCTGCCGGATGGGGTCTATCTCGCAACTTCCGACGACGTGCAAAGCTTGGTCGCGCAAGGCCGCACCGTCAAGGAAACCATCGAGATCGCGCGAGATATCGTCGGAATACTGATAGAGGCGCAGCGACGGGACAGCGTGCAAACGAGCCTAGCTTCTCCAACCGTGCTATAGTGAGATATGATCGAACAAATAGAGGCTATTCTTGAGCGGGTCCGGCGTTGGGCGCCGGAGCGTCAGCGCGAGGCAGCTGAGATGCTCCTGCTCATCGAAGAGCAGGACCAAAGCCCGTTCCGGCTGACCGATGAGCAGCTTGCGGAGGTACGCCGGCGGCGCGCGGACAAGGATGCAAAGCTTCTGACGCTCGAAGAGTTCGACGCCCGGCTAAGCCGCTTGGGTTTATGAAGGTTTTTGATCCGGCCGGAGGCGGATCGCGATCTCGATGGCGTTTTCGAGTGGATCGCAAAGGATAATCCGCGCGCGGCGGTGAAGATAATCCAGCGCATCCGTTTAAAAATCGAACTTCTGGCCTCGACCGGATTTGCAGAGATAGGCCGCCAAGGCCGCGAACACGGAACCCGCGAGTTAATCGTTGCCCCATACATCATTGTCTACGAGGTCCACAAGCATAGAGACGAGCTCGTCGTCCTCGGCATTTTCCACGGCGCCATGAAGCGCCTCTGATGCCCAACCTTGACTTTCGCCGCCGCAGACCACATTACGGCGCATCACCAATATCTTACCCGCGCAGGTAGGCGGGAGTGAGAGGATTCCATGATTACTTTGACATTTCCCGACGGTTCCGCACGCGAATATAAATCCGGCATTAAAGGCGCCGAACTCGCGGCTTCAATCTCTAAGTCCCTGGCGAAGAAGGCGGTCGCGATCAGCCTCGACGGCGCGCTGGCCGACATCGCCGATCCGATTACCGCGAACGCGAGCGTGAAGATTGTTACGCGCGATGATCCGGAAGCGCTGGAGTTGATCCGGCATGACGCGGCGCATGTCATGGCCGAAGCGGTGCAGGACCTTTATCCCGGCACGCAGGTGACCATCGGTCCGGTCGTCGAGAACGGCTTTTATTACGACTTCTACCGCGAAGAGAGCTTCACGCCGGACGACCTCGCTAAGATCGAGGAGCGGATGCGGGCGATTGTCGCGAAGGACAAGCCCTTTACGAAAGAGGTGTGGTCGCGCGCCAAGGCTCAAGATTTTTTCGCCGCGAAGGGCGAAGGCTTCAAGGTCGAACTCGTCGATGCGATCCCCGAAGGCGAGGACGTAAAAATCTACCGACAGGGCGAATGGCTCGACCTCTGCCGCGGGCCGCACATGACCTCGACGGGCAAGGTCGGCAAGGCGTTCAAGCTCATGCGGCTCGCCGGCTCCTATTGGCGCGGCGATCAAGCCCGCGAGCATCTGCAGCGCATCTATGGCACCGCCTGGGCGACGGAGGAGCAGCTTGCGGCTTATCTTCATCAGCTTGAGGAGGCCGAGAAGCGCGATCACAGAAGGCTCGGGCGCGAGATGGACCTGTTCCATCTCCAGGAGGAGGCGCCCGGCTCGGTGTTCTGGCATCCGAAGGGTTGGACGCTGTTCCAGGCGCTCATCAGCTACATGCGCCGCCGCCAGGAAGCCAATGGCTATGTCGAGGTGAACTCGCCTGACATGATGGAGAAGAAGCTCTGGGAGCAATCCGGCCACTGGGAGAAGTTCGGGGAGAACATGTTCGTCACCGAGACCCCGGACGAGCGCGTTTTCTGCTGCAAGCCGATGAACTGCCCCGGCCATATTCAGATTTTCAAGAATGGCCTGAAGAGCTATCGCGACCTTCCCTTACGCATCGCAGAGTTCGGCAAGGTCCATCGCTATGAGCCGTCAGGCGCGCTGCATGGCATCATGCGCGTACGGCACTTCACGCAGGACGACGCGCACATCTTCTGCACCGAGGATCAGATGATCGACGAGTGCATCAAGATGAACGACATGATTTTGTCGATCTATCGCGACTTCGGGTTCGAGGATGTGATCATCAAGCTGTCGACGCGGCCCGAGAAGCGGGTCGGCTCGGACGAAATCTGGGACAAGGCGGAAGCCGCGCTCAAAGCGGCGCTGGAGCAGATCGGGCATCCCTATTCCATCAGCCCCGGCGAGGGCGCGTTCTACGGGCCGAAGCTGGAATATACGCTCCGCGACGCCATCGGCCGGGAGTGGCAATGCGGCACGGTGCAGCTCGACTTCAACCTCCCTGTGAGGCTAGGCGCCTTTTACATCGGGGAGGACGGCGCGAAACATACGCCCGTCATGATCCATCGCGCCATGTTCGGCAGCCTCGAACGTTTTATCGGCATTCTCATCGAGAACTATGCCGGGCGCCTTCCGCTGTGGCTTTCGCCGGTGCAGGTGATGGTGGCGACCATCGTCTCCGATGCCGATCACTATGCGGGCACGGTGCTGGAGGCCTGCGCCAAGACTGGGCTTCGCGCCGAGACCGACCTTCGCAACGAGAAGATCAACTACAAGGTTCGGGAGCATAGCCTGGCGAAAATTCCGCTGATGTTTGTGGTGGGTAAGCGCGAGGCCGAGGAGAAAACGGTGTCCATCCGGCGGCTCGGCAGCCAGGCGCAGGAAACACTGCCGCTGAACGAAGCGATCAAGCGGATGGCCGCCGAGGCGGTACCCCCGGATCTTGCCCGCGAAAGAGCTGCGAAAACAAGAAGCGGCCTAACTGCGGCTTAATCTAACAAGCAAAAAGCCCGTTTGAGAAGGGCTGGTGGCGAGAGCCCCCAGCCCTGAGCTTTACCGTTAACCAATCTGACACACTTTCCGGCCAAACCATTTAGTTCACGCGATTTTGAAACGGGTATGCGGAAGAATTTCAGCTACTATTCCTAATAGGATGTGGAGAATCGACCTGAAGCATCCAAAGGAAACAAGGGTAAGACGCAAAATTGGAGAAATAATTTTAAAGAGATAAAACTAAAGTGGAACTGCTTTCAGTCCGATCATATAGGGGGTTGCATAAACTCCTGCTGAGCAAGATTAAACGAAATTAAAGGTCGCGTTAACTTAATGTTGGGGCAGAAAACACTATGATGTTTCTCTGTTTTACTTAGTATTGTAGCGAGGAGAAGGGAGCCGGGCGCAAAGGCGGTGGCGTGGGACGCGTGCAGTTGAGCCGGAAGTTGTTCAACCTGCTGCACGCATAATATTGTAGCTGAGAGCAGCATAGCAGGAATGACGCTGGATCATTTTGCCAGCACAAGGTTTTAATATGCAGAACAGTAGCAAAAGTTAAACTGAAACTTGGGATCGGCTTCGGAAACTATGGTTGAATTGGCAAACGCGCTAGTCAGAGTAACGACACCACGCTTGGCGGTGCGCGGAAGAGGCCTTTTTATTGAGATTCCTAAAAATCCGCTGTTTGCAAGTCTATCCCGGCAACAAATTCGACTCGTTGTTCCTCACATAAAACATAAGAAGTTCAAGCCCGGCCGCGTGATCCTGCAGGAAGGGATGAGAAACCCCGGCAAGATTTACATCATCATGGATGGGCAGGTGGCCTTGACGAAGGAAGGTCTCTCTCCGATTGATAGCCTGCCAACCAGTTACGAACTTGCCATCTTGCGTCGCGGCGAGATATTCGGCGAAGTGTCGTTCGTCGACGGCAAGCCGAGCGCGGTTTCCTTTATGGCGAAGTCCGAAACGCTGGTCGCCGTCGTCGACCTGAGCGCCTCGCGGCATAGAAGCACCACGAGGCGGCTGCGCGACGTGGTCGCCAATAAGCTTCGGCGCCATCTCACGAAGCATGCCGACGACTCCATGACGCTCCGCGTCAACAGCCTCCAACTTGAAAACGAGTTCGCCGCCTATCGCATTGGCGTCGGCCACATCATCGTTGCCACGCTGTGCCTGCTGTCCTTCTACACGCTTACGCTCAGCTTCTTGCCGAGCTTCAAAAGTCTGGCTCATGCGAATTTCGCGGTAAGCCCGCTTGTGATCCTGCTTTTCGGCCTCTGCTTTATTCCGATTATAGCCACGAGCGGGTTTCCACTGAGGTTTTTTGGCCTTCGTCTCGATAATTGGCGTTCGGCGCTCTCTTATTCGCTGCAGGCTTCACTGTTCTTTCTCGCGGTTTTCGTGGCCGCCAAGTGGGTGCTGATCAGCACGGCGGCGGGTTTTGCAGGCGTTCCGCTCATCGACAGCGCCGATGTGGAGATCAGCGGTCATTCAGTCTCGATGACGACGTGGTATTGGCTTGCGCTTGCAATCTATCTCCTGCTCACGCCCCTGCAAGAGTTCGTGGCTCGCTCAGGCATCCAGGCGCCGCTTTATGCCTTCCTGCATGGAAGCGAGTTGAAGCGGCGCTGGGTTTCGATCCTGGCGTCAAACCTCGTATTCGCCGCCGCGCATGCGCATATTAGCCTCGCTTTTGCGATGGCGGCCTTTCTACCCGGAATGCTTTGGGGCTGGATCTTCGCGCGCACGAATTCGCTCCTTGCCGCCACCGCTTCGCATCTGCTCATCGGGGGGGCGGGAATGTTTATTTTCGGGATCGAAGGTATGGTTTCCAGGCTGTCGGCCTGACCTTCAGGCTTTCAGGCTTTCACGCTTTCCTGACGCTGATGATATCTGAGGTAGCGCCAGGGCGCCCAAAAGGGAATCCCAGCCTGCCGCAGATCCGGGGCAGGGTCATAGCCATGGGTCCCCCAGGGATTGCAGCGTACAAGCCGGCCGAGCGCAAGCCAGCCGCCAATCCAGACTCCATTCACATCGATGGCGTCGATTGCGTATTGAGAGCAGGTGGGCAAG
>JBAVVQ010000500.1:0-6793 GCA_049697375.1 Rhodomicrobium sp. | reverse complement strand
CATGGCAAAGCGTCTCGCTCCCATACAGCTTATCGAACTGGGCCTCGCTCATACCCTTCTGAAATTGAACTTTGTTGCGCGCCATGGGAAACCCGTTGCAAATCAGTTGTTCTTGTTTTGTTCCATGGCATACCCAATCCGGCTGACGCAAGTGCGTAATCAGGAATTAAATTTAATGCCGGAATTTTTTTCTTTACTGGGACGCGCAAAAGTCCGTTAAATATGTTGAGACTTCGGCTGTTAACCATGGCTTCGTCTTCGCAAGCGCCGGGACGGGAGGTGCCTCTGATATTTTTCTTAGCAAAATCAATAGCTTGATGCAGTTAACTTCTTGGCAAGGCGCTTTTTCGTAGGATTCCGGCTCAAGGCAATGCGGACGCAAGCGCAAGCTGATCTTGGGGTTCAAGCGAAATGCCTTTGGCAACGACCATACAAAAAGCCACGCGGGCAGGGCGATCCGTTAGCGCGCGCGGCACGGCATGCCGATCAGAACTTCAGACTTATGCCTGTCACGAATGTCGCCATATTATCGTTCAGATAGGCCGAGTTGAGCCCCCCGCCATTTTCCATGTAACTGACGCCAGCATATGCATCCCAGTGCTTGTTGAAGGCATAGTCGATCAGGAAAGAGCCCTGGTTCAAGGCGCCTGCGCAGTTGGGAGGCGTGGGATTCCCGACAAGGGCCTTGGCCGCATTAAGGCAGTTTTTTCCCTTGCTGTTGATGTATTCATCCTGGGTGTAACGGTAGTAAGCTCCCGTGAAGCTCCAGCCGGAAGACAGTTGATATTTTGCGCCCATCCAGAAGGTCTGCAAAATCTTGTCCGTTGTATAGGCGTTGGTCGTAACGCCCACAAGCTGATAGCCTCCGATCGTCGTGGAACCGGGAGGGATATTTGTATCGCGCGGATTCCCCATATCGATATGGACATAGCCTGCGAAGGCGGTCAGCTTCGATGGCGGCTCCTCATCCTTCAGGCCGCCTTCAAACTCGTAGGCGTATTTGCCCATCACAGACCAAGCCTCATTGTCCGAGATGACGCCAAGCAGACCATACGGGCAGGTGAGCGGCAGGCAGCTAACGCCGGTTGTGTAGGCGGGATTGGGGATCGACGTTGAAACGACCGTTCCCCACTCCTTGGTGTAAACGGCGTCAACGGAGAAGCCTCTCCAGATCGCTCCAGCGTTCACCCCATACGCGCCGTTGAAGATGGCCGTGTCCTGCCCACCCGCCGTATACATGGCGGCTGCATGGGCTGGACCATAGCTAAAGACATATTTGACGGAGTTATCCCAGCGAGCGGTTTCCGTCGATCCAATTCCTCCAGATGCGCCGCCGGAATAGCCGAGCAGATCCACACCGGGGGCAAGCCCCAGCGGATCATACGAGCTGACGGCGTCCAGCTCCAGCGACTGCTGCCGGCCTATCGTCAGCGTTCCGTAGATGGGATTGCTGACGCCTCCATAGACTGAGCCGTTGAGCGCCTGTCCGCAGCGGCTGCCATCGCTATTGGCGTTCTGATCCTGGTAAAGCTTGCCATTATTCCGGATCATGCTTGCGCAAGCATCGCCAAGTTCGCCGGAGAGCGGATTGAACGCGGTTTCAAGCTTCCCGATAGCGAGCCAGCCATATCCGACGGCCTCCTCGAACTTGACGCCGATCTTAGACTGCTCCAGCCCGTTTTCGGCCAAAGACGAGATCGCACTGTTCGCGTTTTTCGATCCGTTGAGGTTGTATTCCAGGCCGGGGTAGAAAGCTCCACCGAGGGGAGCGCCGTGGGTTTGATAGGCATAACCCACGTCGACGGTCCCGTAAATCGTAACGCCGTGCCAGTTCAGGTCATCCGGGATCGGGTCTTTCACGCCCGTATTTCCAAGATCACCGGCATACGCCGAGCCCATCAGACCCAGTGAAAGAGCGGCTGCGCTCGCAGACGTCTTCCAGAACCTTTCGCTTCTTGATGTCGAATAAGGCACTCTCTTCCCCATCCCGCGAAACCAACCCATGACTCAATCATTAACACAACCTTTAGATGCATAGGGTTGGCTGCTCACGCAAACGGGAGTTTACGTTTCGGAACGATTAGGGTGAACGAGTTGCATAAATGCAATCAGGGATTGCAGGAGCCTGGAAGGAGCGCTAACGCCTGCGAGACAATGACGGGCCGGAAGTGTTCGTCTTCTGGGCAGGGGATGCCGGGACGATGGCGAGGGTTCGCAAGGCGTTGCAATCCGCGAAAGTCCCGGTCACCGCCCCGTAACGCAGCGTGATGGGAAACTGCGCTGAATATAGTCCAGGGATTGCGCTTCCTTTCTGGAGGTAGGCGCGGAGATAAGCGGTCGCCGACATTGGCCCGTCGCCCGTGCGCTGAAGTATAAGCGCCTGGCTGGCGGCAGCCGCGCCCCAAGGTTTCGTGAGGGTTGTGTCCTGGAAGATTTGCACAGGCAACGCTTTGGTCCCCTTGGCGAGCGAAAGAAGCCGCTGCCCTGACGCCGCAACCGGAGCGCCCTGGCCAACCTCGACGCAGGCAGCGATATTTGCTCCTTGCGATCCCGTACACGTGACGGTGATCGAGCCACGCGCATCCAAGGTGCCCGCGCTCGTCCCGGAAATGCTGTCGAACTGAACCGGGGTTACGTTCAAGACGCAGGTGAGCTGCGCTTCCGCGGAGACAGGCGCGCCCACGACCATAAACATGGCAAGGATATAATGCTTCATCGCTTAGCCTTTACAGTGACGCCACCGGTTTCCGCGGCGAGTTGTGTATCGGTTGAAAGGCAAACCACTCCGGGAATGCGGACCAGCCCGTTCGCGCCGGGCGCAAAGTCAAAGGAGGCGTTGCAGGACAACCCGTCCGGCTTCCTGATCTGAACAGTGTTCGAGGGCGAAAGCCCGGTCAGATACGCCTCGCCGTCATAACCGATGGGGAAAGCCGTCTCGCCGCCGTTCGCAAAGACCTCCGAGCCGACGGAAAGCCATTCGCCCTTGCCATCCTTGAAACTCACCATCGCAGAAGGCGGCGCCACGTTGCCTTTGAAACGTACAGTGAGGCCGCCCCGCGCGCCCGGTGCCACGACCTGCTTCGTTTCCGGCATGTCGGCCTGCACCGGCAGGCTTTCCGGATCGATGGCGATGGAATTTTCCTCCCGCGCCCGCATGGCGGGGATAAGCAGCGCGCCATCGCCATCCGTCTCGCCAATGAGGTTGTTCTCATAGAGCACGCGAGCATTGGGGATCCCGGTGTCGACCACGGCGAAGGAGTTGTCGATGTGGTTGGCGAAGCGCACGCCGTTCAGGACGGCGACCGCGCCATCCACCTGCGCCGTCACCTGCGCGCTTTTTCCCGTCTCTATGATGCCCGCCGACGCCTGGAAGGCAGACGCCCGGTAGGCGGCAGAGGCGGCGTTATAAGGCTGCGGCCCCTCCAGCGCCGTGACCGAATAGCCGTAGCTGCCCGGCTCCTGTCCGAGGCTGCGTGAGAAGGAGCCGCCGGCCCCATTGGCGCTATTCGAAGCCTCTGCAATGGCCGACGCGGTGTACTTGCCCCAGGAATAGGTGACGGCCGCGTAGGCGCCGTAATTGTTCTTCTGCTCGAAATCATTGAACATATTCAACGAGATGGTGCTGCGATCCCAATAGAAGGGGCGGCTATAGGAGACCGTCCCCACCTTGCTGGCATTGCCGTCGTAATCGAGGCCGTCGCTGTAGCTGGCATTGATGAAGCTCTCGTCGAAATAAAGCGGAACCGAAAGAGAGACCTGATCCTGCCGCTTATAGACGGCCCCGATGCCGGAGGCGCAGCCCGCGATGAACAGGCCGCATTTCGGCGCGGTGACGGAGGCGAGGTCTTGATACTCGCCGAGCGCCTGCGTCGCGCGCGCCATGAACCGCGCGCCCCAGAGGCTGGTCTCGAACGAGGCATAAGCCTGCCCGCCGAAAGCGCCGTCATGTTCGCTCCCTGAGAAGGCGAACGAAGCCACGCCGTAATGCCAAAGCCCGAAATCCACGCCCCCTCCGGCGTTCGCGAGCCCCGCGCCGCCCTCGGCATGCCCCTCCATCGTGATGCGCGGCGTCACGCCATAGCGGAAGCTCGCAGAGCCGATTGGGTCGCCATCATAGCTATCGGAATAAAGGCCGTAGAACTGCCGCGCGAAGCCCGCCTCGACCGAATAGTCGAAGAGGCCGGGCGCGATCAGACTAGTGGTGTTGTAATAAGCGTATTCGGTGACGGTTTCCTTACCGGTCGCGTCACGCAACACAATGCGCATCGTCCCCGGTCCGGTGGCGAGCGGAATGTTATTGATATTGAATGGGCCGCCCGTGACCGCCTGCGAGAAAGCGCGCGCCTGATTGGCGAAGACCTCCACGGTGGAGGGCACGGCGGCGCTGCCGGAAAATTGCGGCAACGGCTGTGTGATGAGGTCGGGACGGAGCTGGAAATCGCGGCGGACTTGAAGGCCGCCCATGCGGATCGAAGTGGTCCAGTTCAGCGAGCCGGATATGACGTCGCCCGCGGAATAGGTGACGAGCGTTTCCGGGTCTTCATAAAACCACCGTGAATCGAGCCGAATGAAATTCGGCGTCAGCTCGGTCGCGGTCGAGTTCGCCGTGAAGGACTGGTTGAACACGCCATAGTGCGAGAAGACGTGGCCGTCCACGGTTGCGGAGACGCCCTGATACTGCGGATAGGTATTCGTGGTGATGTCCTGGCTGCCGCCACTCGCGAACAGAGCGTAGTTGAAGACGGCGCTCCAATCCTGTTCAGTCGTCGGCTGAGGATGCGTGCGGCGCGCGTCGAATTCGAGCGGGGCGCGAGCATCGTCCGAGACCTTCAAATGAATGTTTTGTGCATCGACATCGTAGCGATAGGTGACGCCCGGCAGCATTTCCAGGCACACCCCGCCGCTTGCATGCATCGCCGCATCGGGGATCTTGAGATTGAACTCCTTCAGATCCTCCGACGCGATGGTCATGCATCCATCGGCGAAGCGGTGGAAGGCGGCGAGCTTTTGCGTGTCGTAATCATTGAGGAAGACCGCGAGAAACAGGTCTTCTTTCGCCGAGATGAAAGCCGGAAGATAGGAGGCGGAGTCGTTGCCGGCTCCGGCCTCATTCGGAAGGGCAAGCGCTGCGTCTCCGGCGCACCACGCCAGGCAGGCGAGAATGAACGCGGCCTTGCCCGCGGCGCTAGCCGCTCCTGCCAGCGATCGCGGACGCATTGACCGGCCCCGTATCGCTTTCTGCCTTGATCGTCAGGGTCTTGCCTGCGGCTGCTCCCGACAGCTCCCATGCCTTCGTCTGGCCGCCGAGCACATAAGCTAAGCCGCCGTTTTTCACGAGGTCATGGTTGTTCTCGTCGATAACCGAGAGCTTTGAGAGTTTTACCCGCCTCTGCCCGGTGTTCGACGCCTCAAGAACGAGCTTACCCTTACGCTCCACAGCTTTCCAAGCGAGTTGGCCGGGGTGCGTATCGTTTCCGGCAAAGAACACCGGCAAACTTTGACGGACTACAAGCGCAACGGTTCCCGCCTGAAGGTTCTTCCTGTCCGGGATTTCATCAATGAGGAGACGGTATGTTTCCTCCCCCGAAACCGGCGCTTTTGAAACCCTCACAAGCCTGACCGTACTGGGCGCGCCGCCGCGGACGGTCACAATGGGCGGGCTGACGACCACGTCTTCGGTCTTCTCAAGCTTTTCGCCGCCATCGGCCTGCGACCAGCGGAAGACGCGCGCCTGAACCACAAGACCTTCTTTGTTGTTGGTTTGAAGAGTGAGAACCGACGTGGTCGAGGCAGGCGGCAGATCAATCATAAGCGGCGCAACCTGCAACGATTGCGCCGCAGCAGGATCCGGCGCCAGCGTCGTCAAAAACGCAAGCGGCGCAAGTGCTAGCAGGCGGCTCATGGCACGGCCCTCTCAGTATGTAACCGTAATCTGGACCTGGTCGCTATAAGCGCCTGGGGTGGCGCCAGGTGAGGCAGGCACGCGTCCGTAAACAGTGATGGGCTGCGCTGCGCCGGTTCCCGTTCCAGGCACGGCGGCGGCGCCAAACCAGGCGGTGTTTCTGAGAGTGTCCGAGTACAGTTGATACTCGATTGTGCCACTGGATGACGCCATCAGGCGGAGACCTGAGCCTGCTGAATGCTGACCGTCACCGAGAGTGACAGAGTAGCTGGCTCCTGATCCGCAGGTGACGGATATTGTAGCAGTCGCATCAATGTAACTTGACAGTGTCGACTGCGGGAAGGTGAGAGGAGTAGCGCTAACCGTGCAGCTCGATATTACTTGCAAGCTCACATTCAGATTGGCCGTTGCCGTAGTTGTAGCCTGTGCGCCAGACAAGCCGAGGGCGATCGCTGCGGCCGCGAGCGCCGCGCGAGAAAGAAGCGTTTTCATTTTGGGAAGTCCTGGTTAAGTGCCCCTAAGAGAAGGAGAAATCGATTTATTCCCTCTCGGCGAAAATAACTACCACGGTGGAAGACAGGTAGAAACCCGTTACTTCCAGCACGTTTGCTTCTGTTGAATCCCCGCCACAAGGAAAGTGTGGAAAAGAGAGAAGCACCTACGCTAAATCATTGAAAGAAAGAGGCTATAACTTTTGGTTGCATGATGCGGCGGCAATTACCTGGAGTATTCGTCAAGAAAACTGTCTGCGATTTTTGCGCAATTGTGTTTATTCTTTTTGACAAAGACGGCCGCTGCGGTTGATGCGGATCGATCAGCTATCGGGAAGCATTGATCCGCGAAACGTCAAACTCCCCTCACTCGCGGAGGCGAGTTCGCGGGGAGTAGGAC
>JBAVVQ010000499.1:0-8842 GCA_049697375.1 Rhodomicrobium sp. | reverse complement strand
TTGTGAACCATCAAATCTTTCCTCGCCCGTTCGCAAAGGCGAGGGAATCAGTGTTCGCAAATAACCGCAACCAGGCTATTTAAATGGTGCAATCCACTAGGCCAAACCGGCGAAAGGCGGAATGCTGCTTGGCCGGTCTATTAGCATCCAGCAGCCGCAGCTCCAAATGAGCACGAAAGCGCCAGCTTGTTCTAATTTGATATTCGTCAATTTGACGCTAAAAACCATTTCATATGATGTCTGAGGATCGGCCACGCAGTGCCTGCGCGCCAAGCGTGCTCATGGCCGCAGGCCATGTGGCAGCCGCGCGACACCGCCATCGGATGAAGTAGCCGAAGCTGCTTGGCCGCTGGGCCGTTTTCAGCTCGTCGATTGAAAGTAAAGGGAGTTCACATGCCGGAAAAATCATCCGTGAAATCCTCCGGGCAAGCGGTCACGAGCGCACCGCCCTTGCGCCCATTACTCCCGTTGCCCCCATTACCGCCGCTAGCCGCGTTACCTGCGTTCTGGCCTGTGGCGGCGGCAGCGGCTATTGCCGAACAAGGGGCCGAACTTTCCACCAAGTTCCTGAGGGTTGCCGAGGAACAGATCAAGATCCACGTGATACCGCCCGAACCCGCGACGCCAAACACGGTGCGGCTCGATCTGCGCACCGTGACAGTGCGGGACTATGGTAGACCGGATGGACTTCCAACGCTGGTGGATGCGCCTTATGCGGGCCATCCGGCCGTCATCGCGGACTATTCCAAGGACCAGAGCCTGGTTCAGACGCTGCTCGACAATGGCATCGGCCATGTCGTCTTGACCGATTGGAAATCCGCGACCGAGGATATGAAGGATCTCGAGATCGATAATTATCTGGAGGAGATGCTCGCAATCATCGAGGACCTCGGCGGACGCGTCAATCTGGTGGGGCTGTGCCAGGGCGGCTGGCTCTCAACCATGATTGCGGCGCGGTTCCCGGATAAGGTCAACGCCCTTGTGCTTGCGGGCTCGCCCATCGACACCGATGCCGGCGACGGTCCCATTAAGCGCATCGCTCACGCGGCGCCGATCCCTTTCTATCAGGATCTGGTCAAGCTCGGCGGTGGGCTGCTACGAGGCAAATTAATGCTCGCGGGGTGGAAGAACATGCACCCCGACCAGCATTACATAAAAGACGACATCGATCTTTTCGAGCATATCGACGACCCGGCCTATATCGCCAAGAAAGAGACATTCCTTAGGTGGTACGAACATACGGTCGACCTGCCTGGCAGGTGGTATTTGCAGGCCATCACGCAGCTCTTCAAGGAGAACCGCCTCGCGAAAGGGACATTCGTGGGGCTTGGCCGCAGGCTGGATCTTCGCAACATTACGTGTCCGCTTTATCTCCTTGGCGGCGCTTCCGACGATATCACGCCGCCCGATCAGGTCCTCGGCGCGAAAAATTATGTCGGCACGCCTAAGGAACACATCGTCGAGAAGATCGTGCCTGGTGGCCATATCGGCCTTTTCATGGGATCGCGCACCTTGAAGGAGAGCTGGCCGGAAATCGCCCGATGGATCGCTGTTCAAAAGCACTGATCCGGTCCTACAGCTCTCGCTCCTTATTTTGGGGTTTCGTCAGGCATTGGCGGAATTTGTGCCGCAGTGCGAGCCTGTATTGCGGTTTTGCCCGACCTGAAGCTCAATGAATGAGCTCGCAGCTGAGTTCTGCAATTGGGCCCGAGCAGCCTATCAGAAAAGTAGATATGGAAAAGAGAAGGGAGCGTTTCGAGGAGGGGGCTGGTGCCGGCAGGAACGGCGGCTCATCCTCTAGCAGCGGGCACTCTGCGAAATCAGCCCGATGTCTGCAGCCGGCCTCATGCGGTCCACATCTGCGGCAAGTATGGCCAGCGCCTCCGCAAGCGCTATCATGGGCCGCTTACCGTCCAGCTCGTCAATCTTGATCTTTATGCGGCAAATCATGTCCGCTCCACTCATCCGGCGCGCCTGAAATCGACATGCTTGACATTCGTGGCGGGTTTCTCTTCGCAGCTCACAAGCTGCATGAGGTAATCGCCCCACGCCATGATCGCGCGCTTGCGCTCGTCCTTGTATTCATGCCGCTGATACACGCCCACAAGCCCCCCCTGCGCCCCTGAGACGTGGTTGAGCACCCGCTCGATGACATGGGGCTGGAAGCCAAGAGCAGCCATCCCTGACGCCGCTGTGCGCCTCAGATCATGAATGCGCCACGGTTGGAACTTGCCGCCGAGGGTTGCCTGCATCCGTGTATCGATGCGGTCCTTTACACGGCCAAAGCCTGAGACGGGCGTGCGCCCCGTGGTGCTGAACACATATTCCGCGTCACCGGCCCGCCGCGCCGCCGCTGCATCGCCAAGCGGATCAAGCAAGCGGACTGCTTCAGGATGCAGATCAATCGTGTGCGCCTTGCCGTTCTTGGCGCGCTCCTTCGCAATGGTCCACTGTGCAGGGTCATCCAATGTGACCTCCCGCCAACGCATCCCAGCAACTTCTTCCCGCCGCTGCCCCGTCAGAAGCAGCACCTTAAACACGGAAGAGAATGGCCAGCCTTCCTCGGTGGCAGCCTGCCAGAACGCCTTAACTTCTTCATCCGTCAGAACCCGGTCGCGGGCCTCGGATGCAGCAGGTGCCTTCATGCCAGCCATGGGGTTCGTCTCGATCAAGCCGCGATCAAGAGCCCAAGCAAACACCGGGCGAACGTCCGCGAACAGGTGACGCGCGGCTGCGCCGGATCGGGCCTGGACCTTGTCAATGGTCGCCGCAATTTGCACCCGCGTTATGGTCGCCATCGGTTTCGAGGCAATCGGCTTTGTGTCGGCGGACATCAGGCGAGTCTGTTTCTGCGCCCAATACCGCGTCCCTTTGCCGTGGATGGAGAGGAAGCGTTCGACCGCATCCTTGAACGTCAGGCCAGTGAGCTTCGCTTTCTCGTCTTTCTTGACCTGCACCACGTCAACGTGGCGCGCGACCCGCCCCAACTCCTCCTTGGCCCGCTGCCTCGCCTGTTCTGGTGTGAGCACCCCATGCTTGCCGAGGGTCATGCGCTTCTGTGTCGTGCCGCGTCCGCCAAGCTGATACTCGATAAAATATGAGGTCGCCCCCGTCTTGGTGCAGACAGCGCCGAAGCCTGTCACCTCGTCGTCCCGTAAATACAGCGTGCGCCCCCTGTCCTTCGCCCGCGCTCTCAAATCGTCAACCGCCCGCTTCGTGATCCGGGCCTTCGATCCTGTGTTCATGCCTTGCCGCGCCATCGCCTTGCCCCGTTGTTAGTCCGCATACGGTTCTCCAGAATCGTGACCGTGTCGTGACCGAAAAGATATTGCCAGAGTCAGCTATAGCTCACAAGAGCTAAGATAGCCCTGATTCTGAAGGGATTCTTGCGCGGTCCCCCTGGCGTGGCGGACGCCGTACGCAGACTGAAAATCCGCGTGTCGCTGGTTCGATTCCGGCCCTGGGCACCATTAAAATCAAGGACTTAGCTACGAATCGGCAAGAAAGCGCTGTTGCAACCGCTTCCAGCACTTCGCAAGCTTTTTCAAGCGCTTATCATCCATTACCAAACATTCTACAACTGCGGTTCCCTTCGGCGCCGCTTCAGCGCATTCCTGGGTAGCGCCGCGGTTTACTTCGCGGTCGCGACTATGAACGCCTGGCCTAACCTCGATGCGGCTTTGCAGGGCGATCACAAGGCCGCCGCGATGGCGTTCGTTCAATATACATTCGCGTTCATCGTGGCGATTTCTCCGGTCGCATCGGCGCACGAAAAGGGCGGCCAAGCCGCCGTTCTCGTGTTCATGCTGGCGGTCCTCCCCGGAAAGGCTAAAACAATCCCGCGCTGACCCGTTGCGGAACTCCTCGCAGCCCTGTAGCCACTGGGTTGAACATGACATAAGGGCTGTTTTATTCCCCAGCCTTGAGTAGGCTGGTAGCGAGGCTTGTACCGTGGTTATGAGGAGCGCTTGCCAGCCGGGGCCGGGACCTAATGCGAACGCCGAATACCAGGGCGTAGAGGGCCGGTAGAAAGGTCATAGTAAGGATGGTCGCGGCGATAAGGCCGCCCATGATGACAAGCGACATCGGGCCCCAGAAGGCAGATCCGGCGAGCGGGATGACTACGCCGTCATCGGCACGACATTGGCCCACTCGCATTGCCTTTATCATGAGGGGCTGCCCCGATCCCGATCATCGGGCCCATCGTCACGCCGTCGCTGCTCGAGCCTGGCTAACTGGGAATTCTGGCGGCGCAGCCGAGCTTTATGGCGCGATCGTCATCGATTTTCCGCGCGATATTCTCGCACTCATGGCCGCACATGCGCTCGACTTTCGCTTGGGCAGACGCCTCTTGTTCCGCGATCGCATCGCGCAGGTCCTGCCGGAGCGGGAGCCTGGCATGCTCGGATATTCAAGTGTGCTCGCCATGTACGCATTTGGCCTTGAAGAAAATGGCGAATATGGTCCTGCCGAAAGAATAGCGAGACAAGCTCTGGCCATCGATCCGGACCATCCGGGCGCGATTCACGTAATTGCTCACGTGATGGAGATGCAAGGACGCGTCAGTGAAGGATTGGCATTTCTTGCCGAGACCGAGCCCGCTTGGTCCAACGATACCGGATTTTCCATTCATCTGGCTTGGCATCAGGCGTTGTTATATTTGGGAGGATGATGACCCTAAGTCCGCTCTCACGGTGTGTGATAGCCAGATGGCCAACGGAACCGTTCGGACATACCGGCGCTCGCCGATGCTTCGGCGCTGCTTTGGCGCCTCGGACTCCGAAACATGCCGCTCGGCAACCGGTGGGAGATCTTGGCCAATCGTTGGCAGATGCAGCCTCTGACTGCAATGAGGCCGTTCTACCTTGTGCATGCGATGATGGCGTTCGCTGCGGCTCGCCGCACTGCAGCCGAAACGGCGCTCTTGAAGTTGCTGCCGGCAATCCGCAAAAGCGATGCATCGGAAGAAACGCTCGCGTTCATGGTTTGAAATGCCCTGCTGGCCTGCTCGGATTCCAACTATGAAGCATGCCTCGAATGGCTCGCGCGCTTGCGTCCCATCGCCCATCGCTGCGGGGGCAGCCTCGCGCAGTGCGATATCTTGCATCTCACTTATATGGAGGCAGCGTTCCGAGGGAATAAGACATCGCTCGCCCGCGCTTTAGTGGCGGAGCGTTTAGCAAAGAAGCCAGCCAGCCGTCTGAACCGGATGCTCCTGCAACGCTTGACAATGAAGCTGCCCGGATAGGCGCCGCATTTTTGAACACCGCGGAAGGTCTGTTCCTCGCCATTCTCTCCGAAGCTGGCGGTCCCGCGAGTAGCCCGTTATGGATCCGAAAGAGCGCGTCGCCGCTTGAGCGTTTTCCAAAACCCGCTTCTTCCGCTATCGGGCCTGCAAACTTGATAGCCAGGACCCGTGCGGTGATCCTCTCCAAGACGGGGGACGGATCGTAATCGCGTGAAGCCTCGTATTGGTAGAGAAGATCGTTCGCATCGATCGCAAACGGCGCGGCCAAACGTGCATCCAACAATTGATCGGCAGCAACGCTTGTTGGCGCCAGCTTTTGGAGCTTCAGCGTCCCGCCATTGGTTGCGATAAGATAGAACACGGTGGCGAAACGCGCAGAACGCGGCTGCTCTTTGTACTCGCCGTGGTTCCATTCAGGATCGTTGCGGATGCTGTCGATCACTAAGCACCGCGTCATCCAATTGCGGCTCGACATGGCGGCCGGCTGCGACGCCATCGGCACAAGCGCATCAATATACCCTGGATATTTTTCGCCCCAAATCCAGCTATGCATTCCGCCCATCGAAAAGCCGAGCACCAGCCGCAAATGGGGCAGCTTGAGGCCCTCGCTTACGAGCCGGTATTGAGCCTCGACCATGTCGTCGTAATTGTAGGGTGGGAACTTCGTGCGCAGGCTATCGGACGGTTTGGACGATTTACCGTGGCCGATGCCGTCCGGCAAAATAATGTAATACTTGCTCGCGTCCAGGGGCTGCCCCGGGCCAAACAGCTCTCCTCCGAACTCCGGCGACAAAAGCGCGGCGCCAGAACCGCTGGTCCCATGCAGGATCAGGACAGGCTCTCCCGACGGCGTACCAACTGTCACATAATGCAAGCGCAGCTCCGGCATGACTTCGCCTGTATGAAAGCGGAAATCCTTGGCGATCCAATCGGCTTGCTGAGCTTGGGGAAAATCGGCGGCGGCCACTGGAATAGTCAGCGAAGGCAGTGCGAAGCACGAAAGGGCACAGAGCAAGGCGATCAAACTGTGGCCGGCCTTCGTCAACAGCCATCTTAAGACGGAGCTGTTCGCTGCGAAGCTTGTGGCTCCGCCCATGTATTTAGATGCGCTTTTCATCCAAGCTTTCTCCGTTTGTGACAGTTACTCACTTCGCCGGTGCTACAATGAGACGATTATGGCGGCGAACCATGATAGGGGAATTTGCACGGTCAAGCGGGTGATTCCGCGCGCTCGAAAAGAGGAGTCTTGACCGTTAGCAACGCTTAAGGGACGCGCGTAGGACTAAGTCCCGCACGCGGCTACGACAGAAATGGAGCCCATTCCGTTGCTGTCATAGCCGCATCATGCGGCTCCGCTGTGCGCATGAGACAATGAGGCTTTTTGCGCGGCCCATCGCACAACATCGTATTTGACATCCCGATCCGGCATTCATAAATGAACTTAGAATTATTCTAAGGAGCCGCGACTGTGTTTGCCGGACTGCGTCATCCGCCGAAGAGATTTGCAGACCTGACCGAGCGCGAGATTCTGGCCGTCGCGATCTCCGCGGAAGAGGAAGACTCCCGCATTTACATGACCTTCGCGGAGAATTTGCAGGAGCGCTATCCGGCCTCGGCGAAGGTCTTTGAGCAGATGGCCGAGGAGGAGCAAGGCCATCGGCGCCGGCTTCTCGACCTCTATCAGAAGCGCTTTGGCTCCCACCTTCCCCCGATCCGGCGAGAAGACGTGAAAGGCTTCATCAGGCGGCGTCCCGTCTGGCTTACGCGAAACCTGCCCCTCGACACCATCCGCAAGCAAGCGGCGATAATGGAATATGAGGCGCGGCGCTTCTATCAACGCGCCGCCAAGCAGGCCACGGACGTCGGCATTCGCACGCTTTTGGGCGATCTGGCCTTCGCCGAGAAAAAGCACGAGGGCCTGGCCGCGAGGCTTTCCGATAAGCTCCTGACGCCGAACGTGAGAAAGGAGGAAGACGAAATCGCAAGGCGCATGTTCCTTCTGCAATATGTGCAGCCCGGCCTCGCGGGGCTGATGGACGGCTCCGTGTCGACGCTGGCGCCGCTGTTCGCCGCCGCTTTCGCCACGCACAACAACTGGCAGACCTTTCTCGTCGGTCTCGCCGCCTCGATCGGCGCGGGCATCAGCATGGGCTTTGCCGAAGCGCTGTCCGACGATGGCTCACTCACCGGGCGCGGTTCGCCCCTCTTGCGCGGCGGCATCTGCGGCTTGATGACGACGGTCGGCGGGCTCGGCCACACTATGCCCTATCTCGTGCCCGATTCCTGGCCCAACGCCTTCTGGATCGCGACCGGGATCGCGAGCGTCATCGTGCTCATCGAGCTCTGGGTCATCGCCTATATCCGCTCGCGCTACATGGATACCCCGTTCCTGCAGGCGGTTTTCCAGATCGTTCTCGGCGGCCTCATTGTGCTCGGCGCCGGCATTGCGATAGGCGGAGCCTAGAAGCCAGCATAGGCCCGCAGCCTTGGGATCGGGATATATCTGCCCAAGGAACGTTGGAACGATGCTGCTCTCCTTCAGTTGTATGAACAAGACATCTGGAGGAGATGATGAGAACGACTTTCAAGTATGGAGTGTCTGCAATTGCGCTTCTGGCGGCGATCTCGCTGGCGCAAGCGCAAACGAGCGAACGACAGGGCGGAGGCGCATCCGGCTCCGAGCATTCGATGGGCGGACGCGGCGGCGAGTCCGGAAAGTCTGCTCAAGGCGAGCGCGGCGGCCAGGGAGGCGCGGCTTCGCAGGCGGAGCACGGGCAAAGTGGCGTGTCCAGCCAGCATCAAGGAAGGTCGGCCGAGCAAGGCGCTGTTTCAGGACACCAAAAGGGACAAGCCAACTCAGCGACCGAGCATGAGCAAGGCGGCGCTCAAAAGGGGCAAACGGCGCAACAGCGCGGCGAAGGCGGCGCCAGTCATGAGCAGTCGGCTGAGCACAACCGCAATCAGGAGCAAGGCCAGGAACAGGAGCGAAACCGGGCTGAAAATCGGGCGGATCGCGATCGCGAACGCACAGGGCAGGCCGAACGCAGCGAGCAAGGCAAAAGCGAGCGGAACGCCAGAATGGAGCGTGAGAACCGTGGCGCCCAGGGCCAGGAAGCCCGGGGCCGGGAAACCGAAATGGGCGGCGCGCGCGGAAATGAGGCCGCAGGCCACGCCCGCGGTGAAAGCAATCGCTTCGCCAGCATATCGCGGGAGCAGAAGACCCGCATTCACGGCATCCTGGTTCGCGACACCGCAATCCATCGCTATCACCGGGGGGATGTAAATTTCCCGGTTCAGGTGGGGACCCGGATCCCTGCCGCCATCGAGTTTTTTGATCCGCCCGCGCAGGTCTTGCAGATTGATCCGGTCTTCCAGGGCTATAAGATCGTGGTGCTCGACGACGTGATCCTCATTGTCGATCCGGCGACGCGAGAAATCATAGACGTTATCAGGGTTTAACCTGCCCACCGGTTGCGCCGGAAACGGATTCGCTTTCGGCGCAACTGTCCTGGTACGCCCCGCGGATAAGGCGTACCAGCAGCCTGCTGAAAAAGCATGAAATCTTGGCTTCATCCTTCGACAGGCTCAGGATGA
>JBAVVQ010000498.1:0-2475 GCA_049697375.1 Rhodomicrobium sp. | reverse complement strand
ATTCTATTTAATGCCGGAATTATTTCATTTACTGGGACGCGCAAAAGTCCGTTAAATATGTTTTGGCTTAGAAAATTAATGCCGGGAGCCAGCGGGAAGCACTGCGGCGCGGGCGGGGCGATGCCGTCCATTCGGCATTTTTTCCTATATTTATCAGGGGTTGGAGCGGACTGGGCTCTTGTTAACCCTCCGGCAAGGCGATTTCACCGAAGATCTTTCAGGACAAGAAACGAGGACGAAAGTGTCAGGAAAAAGTTGACAACCCGATTTCGACATCCACAAGTTGCATACAATGTACGGATAAACGGATGCCGACATTCATAAATTGTATACAAATAGACTCGGACGCCGCGCTGCGATCAAACACGCAATGCCTGCCGCAACTCAGCGGGTCACGACAATGAAGAGCCGCGGGAACGGCAGAATAACCGTCCCGTCGGCGAGCGGTTTGTAAGTCTTGGCCAATTCATCGCGGTAAGCCGCCAGATATGCGGCCTGCTCATCTGCCGAAAGAGGCTTGAGGAAAGGAATGAGGCCGGCGCCTTTCAGCCATTCGGCGATGGCGTCCACCCCGCCAGCGAGCGGGTGATAGTAGGTTGTGCGCCAGATATCGACGCGAGACGAAAGCGGCTTCAGAAGCCAGTAGTACCACGTTTCGCTGTTGATCTCCGTGCGGGCCTTGGACGCCTCGCCGAGCTTGGCGGCGAAGGGAGCGCCGAGCGCGACCTCGCGCATGGCCAACTGGCAAGGCTCACCGAGGTTGTCCGGTATTTGGATCGCAAGACTGCCTCCTGGGGCGATGCGCTCCATCAGCCGCCGCAACAGCCGCTCGTGATCGCCAATCCATTGTAAGACCGCGTTCGCGAACACAAGATCCCACGGCCCAGGCTCATTCCACTCCTCGATGGAGCCGAGCTGGAATTTCACGGAGGGAAGCCGCTTCTGCGCCGTCTCGATCATGTCAGGGGAGCTGTCGACGCCGGCAATGCTGGCGTCCGGATAATGCTCGACGAGCAGTTCCGTCGAGTTGCCGGGACCGCACCCGAGATCGGCCGCGTTCTTCACCCTCGCAGTGGGGACGGCTTGCAGAAGATCGCGCGCCGGCCGCGTGCGTTCATCCTCGAACTTCAGATATTGCTGAGATGACCATGTCATTGCCGACCTCGTTTGCTCAAGGGTGAGGGGACGGCGGCGGGAGGTCAAGTCTTCCGCAGGAAATGGAGCGCCGTATCACCATAGGCGCGCCTGTCAACGGGCGCGAAAGCCGCCGGAACGGCGACGGCGACATCTGCACGCTCTTCCAGAACGCAAACGGCGCCGCGCGAAAGCCAGCCGCCATCCGCCGCGGCGCCAAGCGTCAGTTCGCCGAGCCCTTGCCCATAGGGCGGGTCGACGAACAAGAGCTGAAACGGCTGCATCGGCGAGGCCGGGCCAAGCTTGGTAGCGTCGCGCCTCCAGACCTTGCTTGCGCCGGTGAGGCGAAGCGCCTCGATATTCTCCCGGATCGCGCCCCGCGCGTCGGCGTCGTCGTCGACGAAGAGGCAATAGGCTGCGCCGCGTGACAGCGCTTCAAGACCGAGCGCGCCGGAGCCCGCGAAAAGGTCGAGCACGCGCGCGCCCTCGATGCTGAAGCCTTTCACGCCATGCGCGAGAATATTGAAAAGAGACTCGCGGACCCGGTCGGATGTGGGGCGCGTAACCAAGCCTGAAGGCGCGGCTATGGATCGCCCGCGAAAGCGCCCGCCGACGATTCTCACGGGGTTTCCTCACCGGCTTTCGGTCTCGGTTTGCGCGGGCCGCCTGGACGCGGCCTTTGCGCCGAACCGGCGCGGGGCTTGAAGGGCTTGCCGCCCTCCCCACGTGTACGCGCGACGCGCTTCGAACCGTCCGAGCCCCGCTTCTCGAAAAACCTCGGCTTCCCGCCCTCGCTGGCGCCCTCGGCTCTTCTCTGCGGTCTCTGTGAACGCCCCTCCGGACGCTGCATCCGCCTGCTCTCCGCCTCGCCTTTTACGGCGTGCGATTCGGCTTCGCGACCGTGGCGCGCGCCCCGGTTTTCCTCGCGACCGTCTTCACGGCGCTGAAAGCGCTTCTCAAACGGCTTCGGCCTATCACCATTGCTGCGGCCTTCTTCGGCGCGGCGCTGCCTGTAAGGACGGGGTTCGTCTCGTTGGGAGCCTTCTCCTCTGGGCTCCGGGGCGGCCTTCGGGCGCTGTTCGTCTCCATCCCGGCGGAAATGCGATCGCACCCTT
Source organism: Rhodomicrobium sp. (assembly GCA_049697375.1). Classification (GTDB taxonomy): domain Bacteria; phylum Pseudomonadota; class Alphaproteobacteria; order Rhizobiales; family Rhodomicrobiaceae; genus Rhodomicrobium. Next base: position 226 of record JBAVVQ010000498.1, on the reverse strand, counting down.
CCCGTCCCGCGCTCCGGAGACGTTTTCCAACGCGGGCGCTCTTCTCTCTGCTCACTGCGCCTGTCTTCGCCGCTTCGGTCAGCACTCGATTTCCAGCGCGGCCGTTCTCCCGCGCTCTGGCTGGGCCGGCCTTCTCGGCGCGCTACACGATCGTCGCCGGGCCTCGCTTCTCCGCGCCCATACTTGCTATCATCACGGCCTGATCGATGGGCGCCCTGTCCGGGAC
>JBAVVQ010000497.1:0-2775 GCA_049697375.1 Rhodomicrobium sp. | reverse complement strand
TGTCTGACCGTTCCTGCGGCATCACCCCTCCCCGGCGAAAAACCGAAAAGAAGCGTTAACCGCTTAAGAATTGATCAGACCCCGGGATCAACCTCCGAGGGCGCCATGCTGGCTGCTTTTTGAGGTGGCCACTTTCATGAAAATGGGTGGCCGCCTTCGATGAAAACGGGTGACCGCCTTCGATGAAAATCGTGACCACCTTCGATGATCACGCGCACATTCGCTCGGGCGGAATAACCCATAACTTCGCAGCCTTGTCGATCTCACCCCATCGAGCATTTGCGGCTTCTCAACGCGGTCAGCAAAAGGAGCTGATATAACTTTCCAAAGGGATAGCCTATCTCGACAGCGGCGCACCAAGCGCCATCCCTTGAGGTCAAAACCGGGGGCGTCGATTAAAGTATTTCTCGCGCCGTCGTGGCATGATCGACTCGGTCTCATTTCAGTTCTGCCCAATTGCGACCTACCCCAACATCCACAAGGCCGGTTTGCGGCGCGTGCGGGAACAAGGCCGCGAAGCCTTCGCGCATGCATGCCGTCAGTGCTGCTGAAGCCTCGGCAACGCAAATCTGCTCGTCGGCCACTTCGAGCAGAAACTCGTCGTGAACTTGAGCGATGAGACGGGCCTGAGGAATTTTGCGTAGGGCCTTTTCTATTTGGATGATCGCTTCAAGCGCCACTTCTGCCGCGGCGCCCTGGACAGGTAAGTTCAGCGCGAGTTGGCGCGAGATCTTGCCGCCAGGTTCGTAGGATGCGGGATAGATACGGCCCCCCGCTGTGCGGATGTAATGACGCAACTTCGCTTCATCGGCGGCACGATCCATCCAATCTGCCGCGTCCTCATAGGTGTTGAGGAAGTGCGTGATTGCGTTCGCCGCTTCCGTTTGCGTCATTGAGACGCCATACGCATCCCTGGCGAACGCCGCGAGGCCGCTTGCGCCACAGCCGAAGACAATACCGAAATTCACCGCCTTCGCCGATGCGCGCGCCGCCTTGTGTGCTGGGTTGTCTTTGTCAAAATCCTCAGGGCGGATATGCAGCATCCCGCACGCCGTGACGGCGTGGAGATCCTGACCGTTTGAGAAGGCGGCATTCATTGCAGCGTCACCTGAAACCGCAGCCAGCACGCGCAGCTCGAGCTGACTATAATCGGCGCCGATCAAAACGCGCCCTGGCGGGGCAATGAAGATCGACCGCATGAACGCGCCCTGTTCGCCACGCGCAGGGACTTGCTGCAGATTGGGGTTGGCGCAACTGAACCGTCCAGACTTGGCGCCGCTGATCTTGAGGTTGCAGTGCAGCCTGCCGGTTGCCGGATTGATCTTGTCGAGCAGCGGGCGGCCGAAGCTGCTCGACAGTTTCGCGACCTTTGCCCGGCTGACGAGCAACTCGACAGCGGGATGGTGCTCGACTGCCCGGTGCAGAACTTTGGATTCGGTGGAGAGCGCACCCTTAGGCGTTCTTGGCCACTCACCGATGGTCTCCGGGGGTAAGGTCTGCGCGAGCCAACGGGCCACGCAGGCGCAGGAGTTCGGACGTTCTGGTCCACCTGACGCGACAATTTTGGCGGTGATGTCTTCGATCTCCTGCTCCCAGTCCTTCGCGGCATTCTCGAGCCGGACCGGATCGATCGCCATTCCGGCGATCTCGAGCTGCGCAACCGCCAGCACCGCAGCGGAAGCTCGCATGAGACAGGCTTTCGCATGTTCGTCAGGCAGCCGGTCCCATGACCCACGGATCAGGAGTGCAAGGACCGCGACATCGAGCGCGGCGTAGTTCAGTTGATCACGCGAAAGAACCGGTCTGGCCCAATCTGATGCCTGGCCAGACTTCGGCAAATCGATGCCTGCGGCGGCTTTGGCGTAGTTCGCGAGGGATGGCCGCGACGGCGCCGGCCGGCGGGAGTTAGGATCACAGCGGTAGACCATCCCAGCCAAGAGCATGGTGTCGATGATCTCGGCATGGCTCAGATCAACGCCGGCCGCGATGAGGTGCTTCACATCGAAGGCGGCGTTGTGGATCCAAAGCTTCGAGCGCCACACCGGCAGCAGCGCCGCATCGGTGACGGGTATTATGTCGGCGTCAATGACCACCACCCGATTCGGGCCTCCTGGGCGGTAAGCGCCCACAACTTGAATGAGGCGAATGCGTGAACGATGCGGGTCAAGCGCCGCTTCCGGCGCATACCGATCCTGTTTGCTGGCGACTGAACCATCCCCCTTTAAAATAAGCGGAGGACGGTCCTCTTCCCAAAGAGGCAAGCTGGCCGTCTCGATGTCGAGCGCGAGGCCGAAGTCGCCGGACAAGGCGATCAATTCCGCGATGAGCGTTCCGGCATGTCCGGGATTGGACGGCACAATAACTCTCAACCGCGAGATCGTGCACGAGCCTCCTGGCCTGCAGCCGGTCGGCAGGCGTGAATTCCGGCAGCTCTGCGGCGAGATAGGCGTCGACCTCTACCGCGGCCTTCCTATAGCACTCAAGACTTGCCTGATCTCCCCCTGACGGAGCATCAAACGACACGCGGCTCTCGTGACCATCCCAGGTTACGCTGGCGCCGTCGTGCTTGAGCCGCCGCAGGGCGCCGATGGCGTCTTTGTGACCACTGCCGCGCGGAGCCGCCGCGTCTGTCTCGCAGAAATTTCTGTTTTCCCGAGCCGAACCGGCCAAAAAGTTCCCCGAGTTCCCCGAGTTACCCGCGGCCGCAGGCGCCAGTTCTGACGGTGGCCGGGCCAGCCGGGACGCCTGAGGAACATCATCCGGGCCGCCTGGAGC
>JBAVVQ010000496.1:0-6376 GCA_049697375.1 Rhodomicrobium sp. | reverse complement strand
GAATACCGCTTCAACCGCAGATACAGGCTCGAAATCCTCATCGACAGGCTCGCCTATGTCTCGCTCAGGACAGCTCCTATGCCGTACAAACTGCTGAAATTGGCTGACCTTTATGCGTAATCAGGATGTCCGTTAATTATGTTTCGGACCCTGGAGATTAACCATGCTCGTCTTTCGCGGGCGCAGCGGGTGGAGGCGCATGAATCATGGCGCTTGTCTATGGAAAAAATTACTTATATACTTATTTGTATGGGTTCTACAAAACAAAACCAATCTTAACCTGTCGTACACCATCACAGGATGACGCCTGCTCCGATGGTTGAGATAAACGCCGGCGTGGATTTCGATCCTCTGCGGCTGACGCGCCCCGCGTGCTGCCTTATGCTGTGCATCGAGCAGGAGCGAGAGCGCTTGGGAGGCTCGTGGACGTGGGCGGTGAAAGCCAATGCAATCACGACGAAGCGGCGCGCCCGCCACCCGGCGCAGAGGCTGCTCCTCTCCCGCCGCGCAAGATCCTTCATATCGATATGGACGCGTTCTATGCCTCCATCGAGCAGCGCGACAATGAAGAGCTGCGCGGCAAGCCCGTTGCCGTCGGCGGATCGAGTGCGCGCGGCGTGGTGGCGGCTGCGAGCTACGAAGCACGCCGCTTCGGTGTCCGCTCGGCGCTGCCATCTGTCACCGCAAAGCGCAGATGCCCCGATCTGATCTTCGTGAAGCCTCGCTTCGAGGTCTACAAGCAGGTTTCACGAGAGATCCGCGCGATCTTCGCCCGGTACACGCCGCTGATCGAGCCCTTGTCGCTCGATGAGGCTTATCTCGATGTCACCGAGAACCTCAAAGGCATGGCTTCGGCGACCGGCATCGCCAAGGAAATCAGGGCGGCCATCCGCGCCGAGACGGGCCTCACGGCGTCGGCAGGCGTTTCCTACAACAAGTTCCTCGCAAAACTGGCGTCCGATGAGGACAAGCCCGACGGCCTGTTCGTGATCACGCCCGAAATGGGTCCCGATTTCATCGAAGCGCTGCCCGTGGCCAAATTCCACGGTGTCGGACCCGCGACCTCGGCGAAGATGAATCGCCTGGGCATCCACACGGGGCTTGATTTGCGCGCCCGCGATTTGCCGTTTCTCGTCAAGGCATTCGGAAAGGCAGGACGATTTTACTATTGGATCGCGCGCGGTGTGGACGAGCGCCCGGTGCGCGCGAACCGCATCCGCAAGTCGATCGGGACGGAGACCACCTTCTTTGAGGACCTGACCTCATTCGAAGCGATGCGCGATGTGCTGGTTGAACTCGCGGCGAAGGTCTGGCGGCATTGCGAGGCGGTAAGAATGCGGGGCCGGACGGTGACGCTCAAAGTCAAATATCTCGACTTCCAGATTGTCACCCGCGGCCGGACCCTGCTGCCGTCATCGCCTGCGAGGAAGACCTTAGCGAGGCCGGGATCAAGCTCCTGGCGCCGCTCATGCCGCCTGCAAAGGGCATCCGCCTTCTCGGCTTGACCGTGTCGAATTTGGAAGATGAAAACGCAGACGTCCCTTATCATCCGCAGATGAGCCTTGCGCTCTAAGAGTTTGCCGGAAAAGCATGCAATCTTTGCTTCATGCCTCGACAGGCCTGGGATGAGGTCGAGTGTCTTCAATAGACTGATCCTCATGGTGAGTGTCGAACCATGGGCACTATCGAAATTCGCCAGCCTGCCAGAGTGCGTCCGGAAAAGTGTGAAGCGGTTTTCCGATAAGACGCACGATAAACAAAGAGCTGGAGCGCGCTTTTGATTCCATCAAAAGCGGATACGCTCTAGGCGGTCCACAAATCGGCATGTCAAACCATGATGGTTCCCCCGACTGTTCTCGGCATCCTGCTTTCGGCGACGGCTTTCCTGTTTTTCACCTGCTTCGACACGGCGAGCAAATTCCTCTCGCGCGACTATTCCGTCTTTCAGATCATGAGCGTCGAGTTCCTGACCGCAACGGTCCTCCTTGTTCTTTTCGCTGTCCTGAAGAACAGGAACAATCCGGAGCGGCGAACTCTGGTCATGAACCGTCCGTCGCTGCATCTCCTGCGGGGGATCGTTCAAGTCCTTGGACAGTCGCTTGTCTTTCTCGCGATCCCGCATCTTTCCCTCGCCGAGTTCTACGTCATCATCTTCTGCATGCCCATCATCACCGTTCTGAAAGTGGGCTGGTTCCTGAAGGAGCGCCCCGCCTCCTACATATGGCCGGTGCTCGGGGTGAATTTCCTTGGCGTTCTGATCGCGCTCCGGCCCGATCAGGGGATGAATCTCTGGGCGCTTGTCGTGCTGGCCGGGACGGTCCTTCTTGCGGGCTCGCTCGTTGTTCTTCGCAAGATGATGGAGAGCGAAACGCCTGAGATGGCGGCCATTACGGCGAGCGCGGCGCTGGCGATGGGAGCGCTTGCCGTAACGCCGTTCGTCTACAAATCTGTCGCCGCGGCGGATTTTGCGTTGATGCTGCTTGGGGGAGCGCTTTTCGCTCCGGCGCAAATCATGCTCAGCACCGCCTTCCGCCTCGCTCCCGCGGCTTTGGTAAGCCCCCCGCAATTCCTGCAACTGGTCTATGGGGCGCTCGGCGGATATATCGTCTTTGGCGATGTGCCGACTTTATGGATTTATGTTGGGGGCGCGACGGTCATCGCCGCCAATGTCTTCCTGCTTTTTGCCCACAGCGATAGGGTTCGCGCCCAAGCTTTCGCGAAGGAGAGCTGATTGCAAGTGCTGCGTGTCTTCTCCGAGACTTTCGCAGTCGTTCTGTTCCTCCGCCTGTGGCCCGTCCTGGTCTCCTTGTTCCGCGAACAAGCCGTCGTCATCATCTGTCATTGGCAGTTCGCGTTTGTGCTTCGATTTCAGCGCATCGAGCACGAGCTGCATGGCTTGTTTTCGCGAAAGGGCCGGAAACGCTTTGCTCGTGTTTTCAAGCATATTTGTAAACGACGCCTGCTCATCAGGAACGACTTCGCGCGTGAGCGCAACCTCCTGCATGATCCTTTTCACTTTGGCGACAAGCGCATTTTGTATGTCTGTGACGGCAATCTTATACGGAACACCACTCATCCTATAATCAGTCCACCCGACAGGAATGTTTTCTCGAAACATTACTTCGCCCTGTACATAGATAATGGCATAAACGGAAGCGCTTTTGTTACGATTGAAAGCAGTTCTTATTTCTCCGAAAAGATCGACGACATGTTTATGTGTCAGCGAGATCTCTAATGCGAATTTAGAGACCTTGCGAGATGAAATTGTGATATATTCGTTTTCCAAGGGCATGAGCTAGAAGCGGGGTAAACTTCTGCGAACAGGTTCCCGCACTGCATTGGAGACACGGCTTCCAATGGGTGCGCCAAAGCGGCAATGCTGGACGGGCGTTGCAATTGAGCGCCGCAACACCTCCTTCTCACTTCGAACCAGGCAGACCGACGCATGAGCCGTTGCTATATACACAAGGCTGAACGCCTTGGCGACGCCTTTGCATTATGTTGCTTCAGTTATTGTCAAGGCTCGGCTCGATGCTTGTCACAAATATAGAATGTTTTTTTAACATCATGACACGTCCTGCTCTTGGCGGCTTGAGCCCCGCTCGAGCGGGGGACTTAATACAACCCTGTTGGCAGGAGATCGCGAGCAGAACTTTCTACAGGCGCTTCTCTCTCTTGGCTGCCCTAATGCCCGCTGCTGCGGTTTCTTTCTCGCACATATAGGCGCCCTTCTTGGTGTGACCGTATGTGCGGCTGGATGCGTAGTGATAGATCCTCGAACGGGTGTTGGCCCATACGACCGTGTCGCTGGGGCAGTGAGTTTTCGCCTCAGACTCCGTTGTAAATTGACCAGACACGAGCGAAGCGGTTGGCTCGTGCGAAGCTGGGGCTGCGGTTGCTTCTGATTTAGGTTGCGCCGCCGTGGTGGACTGAGGAGCCGCCGCGACTTCTGACTTTGGCTCCTGAGTGGGGGCCGGTTGAGGCGCTGGAGCGGCGGCTTGGGTCGAAGTTGGCTCAGCCCGGCATTCCGTCATGAAGTCGGTCTTCTTTTTGCCGGATGCCTGGATGGACGCTTTGTTCGCCTTCCACTCCGCGTCGCACGCCTTGACGGTCTTCTTGCCAGCGGCCCGCGCCATGCGCGGCGTCATCCCCGTTGACGGCGTCGCCGCAGCGGTCGTTTCCGTTCCGGCGCGACACTCGGTTATGAAGTCTCTCCGTGTCTTGCCGCTTGCTTCAAGGGACGCTTTGTTCGCAGTCCACTCGGCCGCGCATGCTCTTATCGTTTTAGCTGAGCGAGCGCGCGGAGCAGCCGCGGATGGATTTGACGAAGCGGCTGGCGCTGCTTGCGCCGCCGGCGCCGTGGCTGGTTCGGTTGATGCCGCTTCAGCGCGGCATTCCGTCATGAAGTCTGTCTTCTTTTTGCCGCTGGCCTGGATGGTGGATTTATTGGCCTTCCACTCGTCTTCGCAGGCTTTTACGGTTTTGGCGGAGGATGGGGAAGAAATGAGAAGACTCGCGGCGAGGACGGCCGAGAACCCACAAATGAGCAGCGTTTGTTTCATACGCAAAACTCCTGACCGGAAATGACACCGTAGAATATAAGCTTTTTGATGCAAAGTGCTCGCATCGCAGAAGTCAGTAACCGTGTGCGGATGATCAACATCCTGTGATGAGGAATTTCTTATTGCTCTGGTCAAGGCTTGCGAAGGAGAAAGTCTCGCTATTTTAAATAATTGGTATAAAGAGATTCAATATTTAATCGACAACACTCAATACCCGTACCGTTAATCTAATTGCGCGCGGAGGCTTTCCGAAAAACTAAGAAAGCGGTGGCGATTGCAGAGAATTTTCGAGATGCCCCCGCTAATGCGTAAGCGCGCCGACCGGCCTCCGCCGCAGAACCGTCAGCCCATACTTACCCGGCCGGCGGTATGGCTGAAATGATCCGTGTAATAAGTAACGATAGCGAAGGAGATCCAGGCGCCATTGAAGAGAAGGCCCGCAGCCAGGATCGCTTCTCCGGGGATAGGGCCGATCGCAGCGCGCTCTACAAACTGGCCGAAACCGCTCACGGGCGTGGGATGAATGATGATCTTGCCAAGGTAGGCCAAGCCCTGGATTGCCAGGACATAGCAATAGGTGCGCCTCAACCGGCGTCCGATCGCCCGGGACAGGGAGATATGGTACTGGGGCTCGCGGTAATCCTGCGACAGGACCTTCTCCCATCCCGTTCCGCAGGGACAGCCCTTTCCGAGCAGCATAGGTGAATAAAAGTTCGTTTCCAGCCAGCGGCATCGCGCGCGCCAGACATTAAAGTAACGGTAACGGCGAGCCTCGAAAAAGAGAAACACAGTCATCAGGCCTCCCATCAGGAGGATTGGTAGCGCCGAGGCCTCCGTGCGTGAAAAGGAGATAGACATCGCAAGGCCGAGTCCGGCCACGGCCCAGTTCGTGGTGTTATCGAGGCGCGTGCGCCATACGGTGCTCCGATAGACCTCGCCGCGATAGAGGTGTGCGATTGCGCCGATTTCTGCGGCATTGAATTCACGAGTGCTTCCTGGCTTTGCCTCGAGCGTATCCATTCCACCTTACCTAAGATCTGATTTATGTTTCAGGACGAGCGAATGCGGGACGGCGTGCAGTCGATAAACCTGACACTAGCGATTCTTACCAAAGTGAGCACGATCTGTCACAGCAACCTCCCTTGATCTTGCAGCGATGGCGGATGCATTCGCCCATGCTTTGCAATCCAAGCCTACGTTCAGCAATTGTGACACAGAGCTTAAGCAAAACAGTAATCATAGAAAGTCGATGAATTTCACATCGGAGGCTCAAGAAATTGTGCCTCCGCATTAGCCGCAAATTGATGTAAATTGATCTGCTGTCGGTTCGTAGTCGCCATTTCGCTTCTGTCGAATTGGGGCAGTGCATTGCAGCGGGAAATATATGCGGACTGGCCGCAGAGCGGGCGCGGCAGAGCATAGCGGTGTTTACAAGGGAGTAACTGACAATGCCATTGAAAAGACTGTTGATCTCAGCGGCAGCTGTGCTGGGATTGTCTGCGCTGGGCTTATCAGCGGATGCCGCGGCGCCCACCGCCTCGGGCGCGGGTCATGATCAAATCGCTGGCAACGGCAAAAGCACCTTCACCTTGATCTTCCGTGGTGGCGGCTTCCGGGGTGGTGGTTTCCGTGGCGGCGGATTCGGGGGAGGCGGCTTCCGTGGCGGCGGTTTTCGTGGCGGTGGCTTCCGCGGTGGGGCGATTGGCTATCGTGGAGGCTTTGGCCGCAGCTATGCTTTTGCAGGCCGCGGCCGTTGGGGCGGCGCTGGTTGGGGTGTGCGGCGCGCCGGCTGGGGCGGCGGTTGGGGCGTGCGG
>JBAVVQ010000495.1:0-4313 GCA_049697375.1 Rhodomicrobium sp. | reverse complement strand
CCGACTCTATATAGTCGGCCACGATCTGAGCGAGTATGGGCGAGACAAGAAATCCGTGCCGGTAGAGTCCATTCACGAGGATTCGCCTGTCCCGCACGATCACTTTCGGCGCGTTATCCGGGAAACTCGGACGCACGCCCGCGTCGATGCTAACGATCCTCGCCTCGCCAAGCTCGGGAAGCAACGCATACGCGCAAGACAACAGCTCCATCGCCGAGCGCAAAGTCGCCGGGCCGCCATCGGCGCTTTCGATCAGAGTGGCGCCGATCATGAATTGGTTCGAAGGCCACGGCACGATGTAGAAAGGGATGCGCGGATGTAAGAGCCGGATGGGCCGGGTCAGGCGAACGTCCTTGGCTTCGATAAGGATGCGCTCTCCGCGCACGCCGCGCAATGTCTTGAGGTCGTCTCGCGCGCCAAGTCCGCGGCAATCGACAACAATATCGGCGCCCCCGTCATTGTAGGCGCGCGGCTCGCACGTAACGCCCATCCGCCGGATTTCGCGTGCGAGATAAGCCATCGCCGCGCCAGGTTCGACATGGGCTTCGTCCGGAAAGAAGAGTCCGTCCCGGAAGCGGCCATCGAGCGCCGGCTCCAGTTCGCTCACCTGCGCCGTGGTCAGCCGCCTGTGGCCGTGCGTCAATGAGGCGAACCGCTCCAGATCTGCGCGGTCCCGGGCCGCCGCCACAACCAGCGTGCCCGTCGCCGCCGTTTCCGGATAATGCTCGCGCCAGAGGGGCAGGGCCTTGAGGCCGAGCTTCAGGGCCAGCTCATGTCCGGGCTCGCCTTCGCAATAAGGCGCCAGCATCGCGCCCGCGAGCTGACTCGCCCGCACCCCGCCCGGTATCCCGGCGCGATCCCACAAGGTGACGTCGTGGCCCTGCATGCGCAGCATAAACGCCTGCCACAGGCCGACAATACCGGCGCCAAGAACGTCGATTTTCATCATGTCCCGTGATTTGGCGGAGTTTCAGGAAAAAAGCAAGCAAGCGGCCAAGAGGGGCGTCAGCGTTCGCTTTCGGGGGCAAAAGGAACCTGTTATCCGGTAGGGGGCTGAATTACCGGCGTTTTCTGGGTCGCTTGCTTGCTTTGTGCATCGATGGCTTGAGGGGGGCGACCACCGATGTTCTGTTTTTGTTCTAAGAGCATTCCAGCCTTGTGTCAAGCGCCTTTCAAGGGTACAGAAAATACTCTCCTTGAAGGGCCGCGCCATGATGATCGTTAAGAAACCATCGGCATTCACAGTCGATAAGGCGTTATTCGCAAGAAGAGCCGCGGGCGGGTACCCGAATATCCGAATGAGGCGGCAAAGACAGGCCGCGTGGTCGCGCGCTCTTGTCGCAGAAACAACCCTCTCCGCCTCGAACCTCATCTGGCCGATTTTCGTCGTGGACGGAAAAATGGTGCGGCAGCCCATCCCTTCCATGCCCGGCGTGGAGCGGCTTTCGGTGGATCTCGCCGTCAACGCGGCCGCAGAGGCCGCCGAGCTTGGCGTGCCTGCGATTGCGCTTTTCCCTTATACGCAGACGAGCCTGCGCGATGATTCGGCGAGCGAAGCGTTCAACCCGGAGAATCTCGTCTGCCGGGCTGTCCGCGCCATCAAGGCGCGGGTGCCCCAGATGGGGGTCATCTGTGATGTGGCGCTCGACCCCTATACCTCGCACGGACATGACGGCCTTATGATCGAAGGCGAGATCGCCAATGACGAAACGCTTGAAGCGCTGATCCATCAGTCTCTGACGCAGGCGGAAGCCGGATGCGACGTGCTGGCGCCGTCCGACATGATGGATGGACGCATCGGCGCGATCCGCGAGGCGCTGGAGGCGAACGGCTTCAAGAACACGCTGATCATGTCATACGCGGCCAAATATGCGTCCGCTTTCTACGGGCCGTTCCGGGATGCGGTCGGTTCGTCCGGCACGCTCAAAGGCGACAAGCGGACCTATCAGATGGACCCGGCGAATAGCAACGAGGCCATCCGCGAGGTTTCCCTCGATCTCGCCGAGGGCGCGGACATGGTCATGGTCAAACCCGGCATGCCCTATCTCGATATCGTGCGCCGGGTTTCGGAGACCTTCCAGGCGCCGACCTTCGTTTATCAGGTGTCCGGCGAATACGCGATGCTGACGGGGGCCTTCCAGAATGGCTGGCTCAGCCGCGAACGCTGCGTGCTCGAAAGCCTGATGGCCTTCCGCCGCGCGGGCGCCTCGGGCATTCTCACATATTTCGCGGTCGAGGCGGCCCGACTCTTGAAGGCTCAATAAGCAAAGGGCATGCGACCGTGCATTTCCTCCTGCTTTCAAAACGTTGAAGGAGATGCGCGCGGTATGGCCCTTCCTGCTGTCGAAAGCGAGCAGCCTTTGCTTGGCCTGTCCGGAATCAGGTTGGCCGCAACCCGGCTGCAGGACGCCATCCTGCGGACGCCCGCTGTGGAAGCGCCGAAGCTGTCGGCGCTCTCGGCCGCTCGTATCTTCGTCAAATACGAGAACATGCAGGCTACGGGCAGCTTCAAGGAGCGTGGCGCCCTCCTGAAGCTCCTTACGCTTGACGATGCCGCGCGAAAACGAGGAGTGATCGCGATCTCGGCGGGCAATCACGCGCAGGCTGTGGCCTATCACGCGGCGCGGCTCGCCATCCCGGCCACGATTGTCATGCCGGAGCATACGCCTTTCAACAAGGTCGGGAACACCGAGGGCTATGGCGCCAAGGTGATTCTCTTCGGCGAAACGGTGGCCGAATCCCGGACGGCGGCGGATGGGCTGATCGCGGAGCACGGGTTCACGCTGATCCATCCTTACGACGACCCGGTGGTTATTGCAGGCCAGGGCACAGCCGGGCTCGAGTTCGTTCAAGATTGCGCGGACCTCGATTGCATGATCGTGCCCATTGGAGGGGGCGGCTTCATCGCAGGCGTCGCCACCGCAGTGAAGGCGCTGCGCCCGGCGATGGAAATCGTCGGCGTCGAGGTCGAAACCTATGCTTCAACCTATGCCGCCTTGCGCGGCGAGATCGCCGAATGCGGAGGCGCAACCTTGGCGGAAGGCATCGCCGTCAAAACCTGCGGCGTTCACACGCTGCCCATCATTCGCGAGCTTGTCTCGGATGTAATCCTCGTGAGCGAGACGGCTGTCGAGCAGGCCATTTTCACGCTTGCGAGCGTGCAGAAAACCGTTGCCGAAGGGGCCAGCGCGGCCGGGCTCGCCGCGGTGCTTTCCAATAAGGAACGCTTTTCGGGGCGCCGTGTTGGGCTTTTCCAGAGCGGAGCGAACATCGACTCCCGCGTGCTGGCCTCCATCATCATGCGCGGGCTCGAACGCGAGAGTAAAATCGTATCGCTGCGCATCACAATCAGCGATAGGCCGGGAATGCTCGGTGAGATCGCGAGCGAGATCGGGCGCTGCGGCGCGAACATTCTGGAGGTATATCATCGCCGCTTCTATCTCGACGTGCCGGCGAAGGGGACGCTCGTCGATATCGTGATCGAAACCAAGGATCGCGCGCACGCCGATGAGACCGTTGGCAAGCTGAAAAAACGCGGGTTCAAGGTTGAGCGCATGAACGGCGTCGCAGGCGAATACCACGACATTGCGCATGGGGAATCGTAAATCGCCGCCAAACGGCAGCCGCTTTTGAAGCGCTTAAAATTTCATGCGGCCTTAGCAGAGGTGCAGATGGAAGCCTTACGCCGAAAATTTGGAGAATTCCGTCCATGGATTCAGGTCACCAAAGAGCGTCCGGTCCCTGCTTGCAGGCAAACGACAAGAGCTAGCGGGAGGCGAACCGTCTGCTTCGCCGTTGAGTATCCAGCCGATGAATTCCCGCCATGCACCTGAAACCTCGTTTCAACGCTCCTGAGATAGTCGGCGCTTTTCTGGAAGCCCAGCGCCTGCGGCAGGCGGTAGCTGACTCGAAGCGCTTTAACGAACAGAGTTTACAATTCCTAAAAGAAGCGTGGCAGTATCGCGATTTGGCATTTGACGACCCGATCAAGACCGACGCGTGCAGTGACTGCCTCACCCATGCAGGAGTAGCCCCAAGCGACGCTCACGAAGAACGCGTCAGACAAATTCGCGACCTTGCAGAAAAAACAAACGATAGTGCCGTCAAAAATATTCTGCTGAGCTTGGCGGATAGCTACGGCTGCATCGAGGAATAGCGGGCTGCTGAAAAACGAGGCGGCCCATGGTTCGACAAGCTCACCATGAGGTCCTGGCCGTTGAAACCCCTCTCGCTCATCCTGAGCTTGTTGAAGGATGAAGTCGAGACAGCAACCTGAAAGATCAGCCCCGGCACAGGGGCTGATCGCCGCGAAC